>NZ_JBEPPD010000005.1:0-266213 GCF_040547165.1 Pedobacter sp. UYP30
TTTATTTAATAAAGCATTTCAAATAAAAGATGCAATACTACTTAAAGATTTGATAGCAACAGATTGTGTAATGGAAGGTGCTGATAATTTAATAACCAAAGGCCTAGACGATTGCTATAATTTTTGGCAAAATCTTATTGACACTCCAAATACACAGTTTGAACCCGAAAATATTATTGTTTTTGAAGAAAGGGCATTAATTCAATGGAAGTTTTGTTGGGGTGAAAATTTGGAAAACGCCACGCGAGGCATTAACTTAATGACCGTTTCAAATGGAAAAATTACTGAAGCAATTGGTTATGTAAAAGGAAATTTGAGCTAAAGACGTCAACACGACGTGTAAATCAAATAAATTTTACTTAACACATCAATTATGATAACCATAATTTTGCTTAGAAAAATAAATCAATAAGATGATGAATGCCAAAAAATAAAACAGGGTCGCAAAAATAGACAGTTGAACATCTAATTACATTAAATCTATTAAAATGGTATAAATGCAATTATTTTAATCGAAATATGCTCAAAAAACAGTTTAAAAATTGCTTTAAATGCATATAAATATTTAGTTTAATAAGCTATTGATAGCCATAAATTTTTTAAGAGAATTCGCTAATCATGTCATTCTTGAAATATAAAAGTAAACACAGCAAGAATCGTGGTTTATATTTGCCCATTGGGCATTAATACATCCTTAAAGATAGAGGTGTTTTTACGTGAATTATAAACATGAAGAGCCGTATGAAGGGAGACTTTCACGTACGATTCTATGAGAACGCAAAGGCGAAATTCCTTTGCTAGACTCGATTAGCGATCATTGTAGCATTACATTACTAATTAAATGAAAAAATAAAATGACGAATTACCAAGCAATTGTAAAAGAAAACGCAGAAAAATCGTATGCAGCATTACGAAAAGTAGTAGCTCGACAAGACATTTCCACAGAAATGCCTCCCTTAATTGGGACATTAATTAATTTACTAGATAAGGAAAATATCAACATAAATGGAGATTGTTTTTTCAGATATTTATCATGCACAGCCTCTGAACAAATGGTTGTAGAGATTGGTTTTCCAATTGAAAAAACTGACTCACAATCTGAAAGTATTGAATTTAGTTCATTTCCAGCCGGGAAATACCTTAGCGTAATTCATTCGGGGGACTATAAAAATTTAGGTGATGCACACATGTATTTAGAAGACTTTTCAAAATCAAATAATTTCACTCTCGATGAAAGTAAAACAGACATGGGTGTTAAATGGGGATGTAGAGTGGAATTTTATATAACTGAACCTGATGTCACGCCTATTGAAGAATGGAAAACAGAAGTCTTATTTCTTTTAAAATAGAAATTTGTTTCTTTATAAAAAATGATACAAAAAAAACAAAGAACCGCTAATCGTGTAGACGCCTCTGCCAGAAATCTGATAGAATGCGCCTCTCACACCACCATACGTAGGGGTCTCCTATACGGCGGTTCGTAAAATGATGGGTTGAGTTTTGTGTAAGTCTCCAACACTGGATTGTAGACTTTCTGCTTTATCCGTTTGATAGTTATGGTAGTATTAAGAATTGGGCTTTGCGCAATGCGCCAACCTCCTTATGTTGTCCTGTTCCATGCTTCGGCATATTCGGCATTTATTCCTAAACGTATCAGGTTTTCCGTTTACATTCGGGCTTCTTCCCGTCCGTCCAAATGCAATAACGCAGTCGGTTACGCAACGGAGAAATACCCTGGTTAAAAAATAAATTGCTAGTCATTTATAACACTATGTCAGATAAACTGACGTAGTGGGTTTGTAACATCGCTAAACTTATGAACTAGTTAAAAAATGGGGATTGCCAAACAAATAGCAATTTGAGCACTATTATAACAAAACAAAAACGGTTCGGATGTAAATTCGAAGCGTTTTTGTGTTTAATTACGACTTGATTCCTTAAGTAGTTAATAGTATACATTAGCTAAATTTACAACTCCATATCAAAGACAATATATCAAATTTTTTATCTTTGAATGTCCCTTTTGACCAAACCAGATTGTTATTAGGTAATAGTTAAAATATTTAATAACAATTTTAAATCAAAAAAAATGAAAGAGTACATTCTTATTTTTAGACACGAAAACGTGAACGGTAAAGTTTCTCCAGAACAAATTCAACAATGGATGAAACAACAAATGGATTGGGTAAACAGTATTGTTGCACAAAATAAATTTGTGAGTGGTACAGGGTTGTTATTTGACGATGCCAAAGTAGTAAATCACAAAAAGTTCGTCACAAATGGTCCTTTTGGAGATATTAAAGAAACTCTCGGTGGCTACATTATTGTAAAATCAGAATCTGCAGACGAAGCAGCAGAATTTGCAAAAGGTGCACCAATTTTACAAGGGGAAGGTAATACAGTAGAAGTGAGACAAATTATGCAACATAAATAGGAAATAAAAGGTTGTCTCAAACAGGCAACCTTTTTTAGTATTTTCAAAATCAATAATTTTTAGATGAAAAAGACTTTAAAAAGGATAGGGTACTTGATTTTATCGCTGTTGGTTATAGGTTGTATGGCTTTTTTTGCTTGGGCTTCTTTTGGTTATGATGCGGATAAAAAAGTACTGTCAAATGCCCTGAAGAATCGAGATGTTAGTATTGAAAATACAGATGAGTATATTTCAGTTAGACCGTTTAACTATAAAAGCAATAAAGGATATATTTTTTATCCAGGAGCCAAAGTGCAACCAGAAGCATATATCTCAAAACTGTCTGCAATTGCGGTTTCCAATAATATAGAAATCTTTATTCCTAAAATGTATATGAATCTTGCATTCTTTGGAATTAATAAAGCAGGGGAAATTCAGAAGCAGTTTCCTAAAATCATACATTGGTATATTGGAGGTCACTCGCTTGGTGGTTCTATGGCCTGTGTGTATGCTAGTAAAAACAATAAAACTTTCGATGGTATTTTGATTTTCGGTACGTATAGTGGTACAGATATTTCAAAAGAATTAACAAAAGTCAGAAGTATTAATGGCGAACAAGATGGAGTGTTTCCGCCAGAGAAGATTAAAAAGCACAAAGGAGAGTTGCCAAATGATGCACAAATCCTATTTGTTAAAGGTATGAATCATGCAGACATCGGAAATTATGGTTTCCAATCAGGAGATAATCCTTCGAAATTAACAAATAATGTTGTTACTGATGAACTTGTTAATGCTACAAAAGGTTTTTTTGAATAATAATGGATAGTGATAAAAATGAATTGGTTCCACATCTATTTAGAACAGAATACAGTAAAATGGTTTCTGTTCTAACCAAGTCATTTGGTATTGAGCACATTGAAACTGCAGAAGATATTGTTAGCGAAACTTTTTTATCGGCACTTGATAATTGGTCATATAATAAAACGCCTGAAAACCCAACGGCTTGGCTTTATATTGTTGCAAAAAACAAATTGAGAAATCATCTTGCAAGAAACAATACGTTTAGCAAAATTGTATCTGAACAATTAACCAACAAAGATTCGATAAAAGAAATTGGGATTGACTTTTCGGATGATATTATTTCTGATAGTCAGCTTCAAATGCTTTTTGCGGTTTGTCATCCGTCTATTTCAACCGAAGCACAAATTTGTTTAGCATTACGCATACTTTGTGGGCTAGGGCTAAATGAAATAGCAGACGCATTTTTATCGAACAAAGAAACGATTCACAAACGATTACAAAGGGCTAAAGCAAAACTTCAGTCAGAAAAGATCAAGATTGAAATGCCAAATGATCTAGAAATCAATGAGCGTTTAAATACCGTTTTACAAACAATATATCTTTTATACAGTGAAGGTTATTATTCAGAAAGTAACAACACTATTGTTCGTAAAAACCTTTGCGTTGAAGCTTTAAATTTAACGTATTTACTTTTGGACAATCCAATTACGAACAATCACGCTACAAATAGTTTAATGTCACTAATGTGTTTTCACACTTCACGATTAGAAGCAAGGCAAACGGCAAATGGAAACATTGTGCTGTATGACGACCAAGACCGAACACTTTGGGACACAGAGTTTATTGAAAAAGGATTTTACTATTTACAACAAGCTTCTAAATGGCAAATCACATCAACATACTATATTGAAGCAAGTATTGCTTATTGGCATACAGTTGACAGCATAAATCCTGATAAATGGACTAGCATTTTGAATTTATACGATGCTTTATTGTTAGCCAACAATTCTCAAATAGTAGCCTTAAATAGAATTTGGGCATTCTCAAAAGTGTATGGAAATTTATTAGCCATAACAGAAGCCGAAAAATTAGATTTAAAAACAAATCATTTTTATTTTACTTTAATTGGAGAACTCCATATAAATATTGACAATGCCAAAGCAAAAGATAATTTCCAAAAAGCATTGTTGTTAGCAAAAACAAATACGGATAAACAAACCATTCAAAAAAAATTAGATACTATCAATTTTGAAAATCAATAACATTACTTTTAGACACTGAAAGTAAATTCTACATAAATTATGGCAACAAATATTTCGACAATAACAATTAATGCTCCAAAGCAAAAAATTTGGGATATTCTAACAAAACCCGAATTTGTAAAACTTTGGCAATACGGCAGTAAATTACAGACAAGTTGGGAAGTTGGAACAACAATAAAATTTAGAACAGAGTGGGAAGACAAAGTCTTTGAACAATGGGGAAAAGTTATCGAATTCAAACCAACCGATAAATTAAGTTACTCCTTATTTGCTCCAAGACCAGACGTTGAAGACAAACCAGAAAATTATTTTATAATGAATTATGTTTTGACTGAAATTAATGGAAAAACAAAACTCGAAATTATTCAAGAAGACAACAGACCAAACGCAGTTCAGGAAGAACCTCAGGGAGAAGAAAATCCAATTTTAAAATCCTTAAAAGAAATTGCTGAAAAAAACTAATGAAACAAAAACGAACTGCAAATATCATATCTAAAAAATAATTGTTAAGTAAAAAATGCAATATGACAGATCAACACTATCCTAATATTTATCTCTACAAACGGATTGTTCAGTCTAAACTTTTTATAGATATTCATTTTGCTGAAAAAATAGATACAGATAATATTGCAGATGAAGCCTATTTCTCAAAATTTCATTTTATCCGCCTTTTCAAACAAATTTATAATAAAACTCCACATCAATATTTAAAATCGGTTAGACTCCAAAAAGCAAAAGAGCTTTTAAAAAATGGTGCTACCGTTTCAGAAGTTTGTGTTTTGGTAGGTTTTGAAAGTGTAGGTTCTTTCAGTGCTTTATTCAAAAATACGTTTGGTAGTTCTCCCACTACTTTTTTGGCAAATCAATTAAAAAAAGATGCCGAGATGAATGCAAATCCACTAAAATTTATTCCGGGTTGTATAGCTTCCAAAAGTGGTTGGCTGAAAAATAGCAATTTTCGAGAAACAGAATAAAAATGAATTGCTGTAATTTGTAATCTAAATAATTAAAACATGATTACAAAATTAACACATACCTGTGTGTATGTACTCAATCAAGACGACGCTTACGATTTTTATGTAAATAAATTAGGCTTCAAAGTTATAATGGATATGCCAATGAGTCCAGGCGCTAGATGGCTAACAGTATCTCCAAAAGAACAAGAAGGGATCGAAATAAATTTATTTCCACTAGTAGAAGGTATTATGTTTGATGCAGAAACCTTAAAAACGATGAAAGATCTCGTCCAAAAAGGAACTTTTGGTGCCGCTGTATTTGAATGTACCGACATTTATGCTACCTACGAAGAACTTAAAAGCAAAGGCGTGATATTCAAAAAACCGCCTACCGAAGAATTTTATGGCATAGAAGCTTTATTTCAAGATAATTCGGGTAATTGGTTTTCACTAGGACAAAAAAAATAACAAGAATATGAAAACTACATTAGATATAATTTGCCGAGAGGAATTACTAGCAAGAATAAATTTGCTTGATGAAAATAAAACGGCTCTATGGGGTAAAATGAATGTGATACAAATGATAAAGCATTGTATTTTATGGGAAGAAATGGTTTTTGGAGAAAAAACATACAAACGGGTTTTCATTGGACGTATTTTTGGAAAAATGGCTTTACGAAATATTTTGAAAGATGATAAACCATTAAAGCGGAATACACCCACAATACCCGAATTTATAATAAAAGAAACAAGTGGGAATTTAGTTGATGAAAAAATAAACTGGATAGCAATTATTCGACAATACGAACATTTTACTAACGATCATTTTATTCATCCCTTTTTCGGGAAAATGACCAAAGAACAAATTGGTATTATGGCGTACAAACATATCGACCATCATTTGAGGCAGTTTGGGGTTTAGATTGAAAAAAAAATCGTTAAAACGCCTAAATCAACTTATAACAACAAAATAAACAGAAAATTATATGAAAAGAGATTTGGATAAAGCGACTATTGTTATTAAATCATTACTTAACAAATGTGAAAAATCGTTACAAAAATTAACAAATGGAACTTCTCAACATACTCTATTAATAAACAGAATTGAAGCACTAAAAATTGCTTTAACTTTAATAGAAAAAGAAATATTAAATAAAACAACGAATAGTTAACAGTATTACTTGGCAAAACAGGAAAATTTGTAACTAATTTGAAATTGGATTTCTATTGAACTTTTGTGTTAAAATGAATGTTTGTGCTTCGATTTCCTAACCTTGCAAAGCCTCAAACCATTATGTGTATTGCTAATACCTAATAATCGAATCTATATCTAAATGATTTATAATTTTCCTCCTACTGAAATTGATACCAATGACAATTCTTTTCTTGTTGTTGAAAACACTTTTTTTGCCAAGTTTAAAAAAGAAAATAAAACAGCCATAAAAAAAGTGTTTCTCACAGAAAATGTCTTGGTATTCATTTTAAAAGGACACAAACAGCTGCATATAGAAAACGAAACTGTTCAAGTAACATCTCAAGAGATTATCTTTTTGAAAAAAGGAATTTACGCAATGGCGGAATATTTTGAAAAAGAACAGCAATTTGAAGCAATCTTATTATTCCTAAATCCAAAGATAATTAAAGAAGTAGTGGCTCAATATCAAATTCAAACGACTACTAATTTCACCCACGTACCTTTTCTGAAAATTGAGAGCAATCCAATAATAGAAACCTATAAAAATCAACTGAGTCAGTATTTCACGGAAAATTCATTAAAAGATAAAGGCATTTTATTGCTTAAGCAAAAAGAGATTTTACTGTATTTACTAAAAACAGTTCCGTCTTCGCAAACCATTCCTTTTTGGGATTCGGTAATATCTACCTCTTCGGAAAATATAATGTATGTTATGGAAAAATATTTATTTCAAAAACTATCCCTTAAAGATTATGCTAATCTTACAAACAGAAGCCTTTCAACTTTTAAACGAGATTTTGCAAGTATTTACAGTTCATCGCCTACAAAATGGATTAATCAAAAACGTTTAGAATATTCTTGTTTGCTATTAAAAAACACAAAAAATACAATTTCAGAAACTGCTGAAAATTGCGGTTTTGAGAGCCTCTCTTATTTTACAAGAATTTTCAAAAAAACGTATATGATGACTCCAACTGAATTTAGAACCAATAATTAAAAAGAATGGACTTTTTCTATTACTATACAACTACTTTCATCCTATAATTTTACAGAATTAATTTAAAAAAAAGGATATGAAAATTTTAATTGTAGGTGGTACTGGAACTATAGGAAAAAAGATTGTGGAAGCGTTCAAAACAAAACACGAAGTTATTATTGCAGGTAGGAATAGCGGAGATATAAATGTTGACTTGACAGATAAAACCTCAATTATAAAAATGTATGAAGAACTTAAAGAAGTAGATGCCTGTATTTGTACAGCTGGAACGGGCTTTTATGGAGATTATTACGCAATGACCGAAGAGGACCTAATGATAGGAATTAAGGGAAAAATGCTAGGGCAAATGAATTTAGTATTAATCGGGAAAAAATATATTTCGAAAGAAGGCTCTTTTACCCTTACATCAGGAATAGCAGCAGAGCATCCAGCAAAAAATGGTACTGCTGTTGCCACAATAAATGGGGCTATCAATAGTTTTGTTTTAGCTTCTGCTCAAGAACTGAAAAACGACATTAAAATCAATGTGGTAAGTCCAGGTCTAGTTGAAGATAGTTTTGAAAGATACGGTGATTTTTTCCCTGGGTACAATTTAGCACCAATGAAAAAAATTGTAAACGCATACATATTAAGCGTAGAGGGGGCAATAAACGGCAAAATATTGAAAGTTTTTTCTTAAGAGTGTACTCTTAAGTAGAGTTTGCTCGATTTTAATTTAAGTCTTTTCCTCAATAAAAATTCTCTCCAAGTATTTTTCCAATCTTATAATCGGGGAATAGATTAATTCCTTTGGTGAATAATTTTTGAAAATTATTTTCAGGTGAAACAAAATTTATTTTCTTACCTGATTTAAAAACATCTTGATAAAGGGCAACAATTTTAGAAATAGTAAGAATCTCAAGTCGACCATTTCCATATTGAAATTAGCAAATACCGTTTGACTATTATTAAATTAAACTCAAATTGCAAACAAAAATCAATAAGCTTCTTAATGACCTAAACGAACAACTTAACTTTATTAATTTAGAAATTGTCCGTTCATTGCGAAAGTGCTATTGATATGGGCTTAAAAACATTACAAACTCTAAAAATCATAGTTTATGTGAATTTTTCATAATAAACCTGTTGATCTTTTCGAGCTTGGCAAAACCAGTGAGTTTATTTCGCTTTCTAATTTGCCATTGAAAATGTAATAGCGGGTTATTAAATTGTATCAGCTCTCGATACAGTTGTAACAAAGTTAACTGAAAGAATAGGGACTATTTATTTCCCGAATTTGGCAATGGGCAGCAACATCAAAAAACGATGTTATTTACCTAGAAATCAGACTCATGAAGCATCCACAATTAACACATCAAAAATTTGACCTGACCAAAACGCTTTAATCAAGCTATTTATTTACAGAACACTAAAGTTAATATCTAACCGAACAAAAAAATGGTCTGAATCAATTGTTCCATATTCCATACTGAACCTCCCCTTATAGTTCAACCTAAGCCTAGTTTGAATATTTTCGAGCCCCCTAAGAAGACCCTTCGGTGCCTTGTCTTCCTTTTTCAGGTTGTAAGTAGAGATTGTTAAGGTTTTTCCATCTGTGGTTACATCTATTTTGGCGGGATTATCCTTCTTATGAATATTGCCATGTTTGAACAAATTCTCCACCAAAGTGAGTAATACCAGTGGAATAAGCCTGAATTCTCCCGCCACATTCGAGTGTGTGAATTCGACAAATACCCTTTCTTTGAATCTTAACTGATAGAGCCTAATCAGAGATTCTACCTGTAGTATTTCTTCCATTAAAGGCGGCTCTAAATCTTGTTGACCCGCGTTCACAGCGAACCTCATAAGTTCAGATAAATCAATAACTGCCTGTGCCGCTTGTGCATCCGTTCGAAGCACACTATCGTGGATAAATCCCAAGATATTGAAGATGAAGTGGGGGTTAATCTGGGCTTTGAGGTAGGAGTTTGTTGCTTCATGGAGGGCAGTCTCCAATTCTTTATTACGCAAGTGGCTTTCAAGTTCTTGCCTTTGGGAAAGTTCTTTTTTTAATCGTTCTTCTTCATAGCGGAGAAACATGTAATAAAAACAGGAAAGCCCTATAAAAAACAAGCAGCGCCATAGAGTCTGCATGAGGTAAGGGAGATCAACAAAATCGAAGAAGAGTTCAGCTTGATGCCCAACAAGCATTGCATCAATGAAGGTCTTTAAAGTGATAAATATAGCGATCTCCACTACAAGGTAAGCCGAAAACATCACAACGCGCCATCTCTTTCTATCCAAGCCATTTCTTAACACTAATAAAGTGTTAGAATAAAATAAGATAATATTTAGGGAATAATGCAATAAATATGCAACGGGTTTGTCGAACCTACCTACGGCTAATCCGACTAATACCACTTCACAAAGAATGTAAAGCGACCATCCGATAATGTGGATTTGGTTTGCAATCGCCCATTTTTGAATTTGCTTAGTCATCTCAGAATATGGATTGGTGTACGCTCAGGTAATTCCGGTGTACTATTTTTTAGTAGTCTAAATGGTAGTAATAGTTTCATTAAAAAAAATAAATATTATGAAACAACAAACATCAAAACTGACCAAGAGAACGGTATTCGTTTTCAAACGAGCGATGGATCAACCGGGAACTTCAACCGATCCGACTGCCACAACTGTAATCATCATTGCAATCGAAACTCTTCGGACAACACCTTAGCGATCACAACTGATTAAGAATACCGGCCGGATCTTATCAGGTTTTTTTCAACATAATTTATTAAAGCGCCCTTATATTCCTTACCAATTGGGATAATGTTATTATCAGAGATTTTTACGCTATTGCCCAGCAAATGTTGGATTTTGTCCAAATTGATAATATAGCTTCTATGTACGCGCATTAGTTTCGTATTCGCTAGTTCCTGCTCTACATGCCCCATTGTATTTTTTATATCATGTGAAATACCACCAACGATGTTCAGGCGGACGTAGTTTTTTAAAGCTTGAATAAACAGTAAATCCTCAACGTATAATTTAAGCATCCTATTTTTTTCCGCAGACTTGATAAATAATATATTTTTTTCGTGATAAATAGATTTGGATAGCCTCTTTTCTATCAAGTGGCGAATGGAGTTTATGAATTTTATACTGCCGATGGGTTTGACGAGGAAATCATCTGCGTGGACGCCAAATGCATCGATCGCATATTTTGAATGGGCGGTGGTGAATACCACGAGGTTAGTAGAATCCCCTAGCATATTTGCAAGCTCTATGCCTGAAAGGCCAGGCATATCCACGTCAATGAAAATAATATCGATCTTATCGGACTGCTTTATCTCCGCAAGTGCGTGGATCGGATCTGTAAAGCTTTTAACAAGCTTTAACACTGGAATTTGTTTGATATGCTCTGTCAGTGTCGCAATAGCATAGTCTTCATCATCAATAATCGCGCAATTATAGTTTTCCATAGTAACAAGTGTGGGTCGACCGTTATCATTTCAATAGTAGATAGTATAAGACCAAAGCAATTTGCTATTTGGAAGATGCTATCTGATCATTTATTTTTTTTAACTAATTGCTCCAAATACTTAATGTTTTCACGTTGGTTCGCAATAAGTTCCTCTTGTACAAAATTGAGTTTTACTTCTCTATCTAACTGTCCCTTAAGTACCTCAATACGTTCCATCGTCCGATTATCTTCATCTACCTTGAATGCAAGTAAAGGTTCTTGAGAATAATAGTAGCCAAAAAAATCATGATTTAGAACTTTACAGCAAGCCAGTAAAAGCTCCGTATCGACAGATTCTCTATCGAAAATATCATAAATTGTTTCGCGTGATTTATTAAGTAGCTTACCCAATTCAGTTGCACCAACTTTCCTTAAGTCCGCCTGAATCCTAATCTGTTTGCCTATATGGATTGCCATTTACAAATTTTTCCAAAAACTGTCAAGTTAGGAGACTTAATGTGTTTGATTTAATAACACACTATGTATGATTTTATACAAATACATCGTGATATACATAGAGTGCCAAAGGTTTAACAAGCAATGTTCATGTATGAACTACAACTGCTCAAATCATCCATATATAGTTCCGATCAGATTTTTTATAATTGCTTTCATGGCAACCGGTTGCTAATCTAATTAGTCGAGGAATTAGAGACGAGCGAAGTCTTTCTTTTCAATGGAAATAGCAGTGCCACTGCTGGAATCATTTCAATTACTGTAATTAATCAGATAAGCAAAATTTCCAATTGATGAGGGTAGATCTTATTGAGGATCTCCTTTGTGGAAAGTCCATAACTGCTGAGCTTTGGAGTTGCAGTAATATGCAAAATGACCATTTATTAGTCCTTAACAAAGCACTGAAACTTGATTGGACAATAGAAACTACTCTGTAATCATAGCATAAAGCTCCGTTGTCCTCTCCAATTACCCCGTAGACAATCTGATTTAATCGGTACAATCAAACTTTATTTTACGGACATCCGTTGTCATTGAATTTCATTTTTGCCCCCGTATCCTACTTAGTGTTCGTTCATCTATCCCCAGATATGAAGCAATGTCTTTTACGGCAGCTTTTTTTACAAGTTCTGGCTGAATGGCCAATACCGCCTGCAATCGACCAGATGCACGGAGCGTATTGCGGATAACCAGTTGGTCAATGAACTTGGCCAATTGTTCCCAATGGTATGCTTTGATGATTTCTGCGGCCTCACGAAAGTGATGGACTATGCTCAAGAAATGTTTTTCTGGAATGTTAATGATGGTGGTATCCTCCAAAAATTCAAAAGAAAGTAGTCCCGTGCCGATTTTTGGGTGATCTCCAAAACTCGGTAAGAATTCCCCATTGAACCAGAAGCCCAAGGTGTGCTCTTTTAAATTTTCAAAATCATAGGCGTAAAGCCTTATGCATCCGTGTGCAAGAAAAGGGAAAGCTCCAATGGTGATCTGATCAATCGGGAGTTTCTGATGTTTTTGGTAATGTGTGGTCTTAATGATAATTCGAAGGTATGACTTCATCCCATGGGAACATTGACCATAGCGTCCAAGCTGATCAATGTAGTTTTCATTTTCCATAACTTTTTTTGACTACAAAGGAAACGGAATATAAAACCTTGTCAAGTTGCAAAAAAAGCAATATGGAGCAACCCCAGTTTTTAGGGTGATGCCTAATACGTTTCTTCGGCAATGACCCACATTTGTGATAGTTTTTCGATTACTTTCTTAATATCTTCTGAAGCGTGGGAATAATAGGCGTTTTTGAAACTTTTTTCGGATATCGTGCCACCTTCGATTGTACTAAACCTAGAAGCAAAATATTGATGTACCTGTTTTGCCGTGCGCGTGAGGAGTATGCCTGTCTCTACCTGCAGGAAAACAAAAAAAGCAAACTGCCTAACTGAGAGGGACACAGTAAAACTACCAAGAAAAGGGTCTTTATCAGCATTTCCATATCCAGCATCCATTAAATGGTCAATCAATTTGAGCTCCGTCTCAATGTATGATATCAATGCGATGCCTAACTTTGGACGGCCTTTAAAAAAGCTTTTACTGGCGAAGATCGACGCTTGTTCAAAGGTCTTTTGTAAATGGAATAGGTATTGCTGCTGCTCAAGCGGATCATTGATCGTTTTCAACTGCGAGTCGAGATGATAGCAAACCTGATGGTAGATCTTTATCGAATTGAATCCATGGCAGATAAATAGACTGACCATACCCTCGAAAGATTTTACGAAAACACCATGGGTGTCCTCTAGAGATTGGGTTAAACTTTCCCATTGGTCGATACTTGAAATAGACCAGGAATATTCTTTGAGCGTTAGTTTATTTACACAGATCTTGTGAAGTTCTACCGTAAGTTCGCTTGATACCGAGCTGCCTATTTTACTCAACCTTTCTAACAATAAGCCTTTCTGTGATTTGCTAATCTGTTTGGGCAACGGGCATCTGTTATCTAAATAAGACGAAAAGGTATGGATCATAAAATCCATCAATTCCAAACAATGGGTATATGCATTTTCCGATAAAGTTTTTTTTATGGTTGATGTTTTAAGGTCTTTTCTGTCACCAACTTCAAATGAAAATGAATCGATGATTTGCGTGAGCGCAATCTGATGCATCCGGAAATATTGAATGAGCGTGTGCTTGCTATTTCCACTACAGGCATTTGAAATAAATCTAGTCTTTATTTCGAAGGTTCTGGTCTCCAATTCTTCCCTCCTCATCCTTAAATAACCTTCTGAAATGGTCTTTTTAAATTTCAGTTCCCTAAGAATCGCATCTATATAGAAGAATTCATATTGCATGGTCGTTTTTTGATACAATTTACCACTGCTTTTAGTCAGATATAATTATTGTACACCAAAACGATCTAAGGGATGACAAAAATGTAACCATAGACGACAAAGCCAAACCATAGGCCCAAAATACGGAATATCTTGTTCATAAATATCGCAGCTACATCTTTTTTCCGGAGGGTTGCTAGAATCAGCAACCGTTTAGCAACTTGTAATATATGTTCTAGCTCCCTAAATTTGAGACAACCAACTCAAAGTTATATGATTTTTGGCAAAGGATAACCCGCAAACCACTCCATTGACGATGCGGATGAGATATGGTTCGCAATTGAGATAAAGCAATTATGGTGCACTACAAACAATATAGATACTGGTTATAATCTGACTAAATACCTTTAAGGAAGTCAGCACTTTTTTTGGGAAAAATAAAATATGAGTTTAACACTATTTTGGATATCCCTTATATGCTGAGTATGCGATTATTGAAAAATATTTAATTATTTCTTAGGTTTTAATCTTAGAATATGGTCTTCGAAAGTCATTTAAAAAATTCTAACTATGAAACAGCTTAACTTTGAGTCTCTGTATCAGAAGATGGTGCAAGATCTATCTGGAATCCATCGGGAAGACATAACCCCGATAAAAAAGCTTTCCTCTTTACTTACCCGCATTAAAACAGATTTATTAAAATTGAAGAACCATCTAATCGAAAATCCCGCTTTAACAAGCGAAGAAGAAATCATTTTTTTTAAGGAAACTAAACCTAAGTTCTTTCAATGGCAAATCTACTATCTTGAACTGTATAACATTGAAAATGCTAGACCTATTTTGGGAGTTAGGGAAGTTAAAAAACACTATGAGAACCAGCTTAAATTCTACACATTGTTTCTGCACCAAAATGAGTTTAACTATCAATATTATAAGTTGAGGGCCTCGGAACTGGATAGCCAATATTTCATTAGAGGATCTGTTGTAACTGATGTCCTCACTCCAGAAATTCCAGAAGTAGATCCTTCCTTTAGCACAGGCATCGGCTATCTGTTTTCAAAATTTATGGCCTATGAAAAGCTACAGAAATATATTCTTGACCAACTTTCCTTAATTTCAGAAGATTCTTCGAAACCACCTTTACAAAAAGATTCTATTCAACGACTTACCTGGACCGGCGATAAAACCAATTTGGTTGAAGTTATTTATGGGCTATTTTACACGGGGCAGCTCAATCATGGAAATGCCACTGTTGCAGACATCATCAAATGGATGGAGGAGCAGCTTGACGTAGATTTAAAAAGGGCCTATAGGAACTTTTTAGATATTAGAAACAGGAAAAGAGACAGCCATACCCGGTACTTAGATAAAATGAGGGCATCCATTGAACAGCGCGTAGATGAAGATAATCGATATGAACCAAACCGAGGGATAAAGCTTCGCGATAATCAAGAAAAGTAAGACCACCTCTACCCTACTTTGTGGAATTGAAAACCTGCATGCCTACCCGTTTCCTAGCAACAATTATGGATGCTCATTACGAGTAATCACATGTAATTCAAGCGCTTTTTAAAGCAATCACCTGAGAGGTTAAGTGGTTGCGCAACCTACTGCAAGAACAAAAACAAGAGAAATTGAGCATGAGGTGCTTCGTGTAAATCTTCGTTAGATAGCTTTTGATTTACTAATTCAATAATGGGAAACTCAATCTACGATTTTCTCAAACGCATATACGCATCATATCTTCGGGTCAGCGAGAAACAACCTTCATGGATTCTAATTGAAATGGCATACCCGAAATAAGCAACAAATCTCAAACGATAGACATTTGTCCATTCCTTTTAAGACATAAGTCTATCCATTATCAGACATTTGCATTGTATAAATGCCAATAAGCGACTTAATTTTGATGTAAGAAAATTAACGGAAATTAATACCTAGGGGGCATGAAAAAGGAAACCATACTACAAATGATCAGCGGGCTTATTGCAGCGCTTTTCTTCTACGCTTCTTTTAGTAAGTTGTTAGATTATGACAAATCACTATGGGAAATGAAAAATCAGATTTTTCCTCCCGCGATGGCATGGCTACTCACATGGCTCATCCCGTTCTTAGAAATTTTATTGATGTGCACTTTGCTATTTCCGAAAACCAGAAAAAAAAGCATTGTGGGGTTCATTGATTACGCTAACCATATTCACTTTATACATCGCCATTGTGATGACGGGCATATTTGGCCGGATACCTTGTAGCTGTGGTGGCATTCTAAAAAACATGAGTTATGCCACACACCTACTATTTAACGTGTTCTTTATCGCCTTATCCCATATTGGGTTGGTCTTAGAAAACAATTGGAAGATAAACAACAGATGGTTTTACTTTAAAAAAGAAAGGAGGTTGCTTGACAATTTGATGAAACAACCAAAGCAGGATTAAAGCCAACCCTGCACATAAACAAAACAACAATAATTTGGTGGAGGTTTTGGGCTTCGTAAACCGACATTCTAACCTATCATGATGCTTAAACAGGTAGTGTGATACCAAAACATAAAACGTGAATAAAGTAACAACAGCAATTAAAAGTGTGAACAAACTAGGTTTGGGCGCAATGGCGATTATTGCAATCGCAATGATGAGTTTTAAAGCTCCATCTGATAATTTTGCAACAAAAAAATGGTCATTTGATTCTTCTGCACCTGCCGGATCGCAGTATCATGACATTACATCTCTGCAACAATCGAGCGGAACTGTAATTCGAGACTATCGATGTGATGATGCTGAAACATCTTGTACCAAAGAATACGACGCATCAATAGATCCAAACGTGAACCCAATGGCCACCCCATTGAGTACCGTTCAAGGAACATTTATTCTTGAAGACAACTAAAAAAATAAGTGCATCCAAAACCGATGCACTTGTTTTTTATATTATCTTTTATTCTGCTCTATTCCGCTCCCGTCTATTTCATTTTGTGGGATAGGAAAAACATATTTTTTATCATTAGGTTTAAGTATATATTCTTTACCGTTAATGGTTCGTTTCAGCGTTACTGCAAATTTGGCTTCTTGGTTGAGTCTCTTTAAATCAGCCCACCTTAAACCCCTAGACACCAATTCTTTTCTCCTTTCGTTAATGATTATTTGTATTGCATCATTAGCGTTATCGGCTTTAATCACTGGATAGACCGTTTTATTGTCCCAACGAGTGATCAAAAGCCTGTTCAGATCGTCCATAGCACCATCGATATCGTTTGTCCTAGCTTTGCATTCAGCCCTAATTAGGTACATTTCGTCCGTAGCCAGTCCAGTAAAAATTAAACGGTTCCCGGAATAGTTGCCCTTAAAAGTAATTATCCCATTGCCGCGGTCACGCATAAAAATCACTTTTCTTAGATCGTTATTTTTATAGAGTGAGGTTAAAGATCGACTTAAATTTAATGCCACCGAACTGCCGAAGGAATAATCGATGGTATTGTGGTAGAAAATCATCTCTGCTCCACCTAATGGTATTGGTCTTATTGATGATGGAGACAATGTATTATAATCTAGCAGCACTGGTGAGATCTTTATACATTCATCTGAATATTTTAGCGCATTCCGGTAGTCAGCATTAGCTAGGCTGATTCTAGCCATCAGCGCATAACATGCAAGTCTGGACGGCCGAAAGAAGTATGGCGCCGGTTTCTCAGGAAGTATTTGGAGCGCATTGTTCAGGTCTTTAAAAATCTGTTCATATACCATTTGTACTGTACCCCTTCCAGGTCTTTCATTTACGTCTGAACTAAGCTTTATGGGTATTCCGGCAGACTGATTTGCAGTTGCTGGTTCGTATGGTGAGGAGAATTCATCAGCCAGCTGATAAAAAGCAAATGCCCTATAAAAAAGCGCACTTCCTTTAATACTTTCCCATTGTAGTTTGTTCTCGGCTGTTATCTCGATCTTTTTAAGGCCGTCAATTACAACATTGGCATAAAATACTTGTTTATACGGAACCTCCCAATCAGACGATTTTTGCCGTTCGAATATATCATCAGCCCATACATAGGCGTTTCGTTCGCCCGGTGTATTGAAATTACTCAATGTTGCTGTGGAAAGATCGTATTCATCCGTCGATAATGCTGTGAGGCCCGTACTTAGGTTCATGACAGGATCATTGTCTAATATCCTTTGCATATCAAACAAAGTTGTTGGCACAAGCAAACTCTGATCAGGCTTAATGTCTAAATACCCCTTTTTGCAGGAAAAAAATATCGACAACAAAAAAAAGAAAAGGTAAATCGGTCTATAGAGTTTCATAATGGTTTAATTATTATTTTAAATCAATTTTAAGCCCCGCTGAAAGGGAAAATGGTACGTTGCCAAACTGGTTGTCTGGATCGACATCAAATTTTGTTGCTTTCCATACCATAAAAGGATTGGCTAGGTATATATAAATTTGGGCAAATTTTAATGGCAATGATGTGTTGCCGTTAGAATTAATGTTATAACTAAAGCGAAGATCCTGAAGCCTTATGTTATCTGCCCTATCCACAAGTATACTTGAGTAGTTGTAAAATAGATCTCGGTTGTTGTTGGGGCTGATAGGAATTGATGGTACAAATGTTTTAAATTCATCTCCAATCGTTTGCCATCTAAACGCATAATCTCCACTATTTGCACTTAACCCATAATCGTTATTGTAAGCGATTGAACTACTTCTAAAATAATAGCCTAAACGGTAGCTAATGTTGAAAGATATCGAGGCATTTTTATAACTGATGGTATTTCTTAATGATCAGAAAACAGCAGGCCTTTTTGACCCATTATAATTCAGGTTGCCTAGCGTCTCATGATCAAATATATCTATGTAATCTTTACTTATAGTTCCATTTACAAAACCTTGTGGGTCGCCACTACTTGGATCAAGCCCTGCCCAATCATAGCTATATAACGAATACAATGGCTTACCAACAAGAGGCAGTATTTGTGAACCTTGGATATAGGAATTGGCAGAAACCTGCATTCCGTATGTTTTAACTGTTTCCTTTAGATAACCAAAAGCCAAATCGGTTGTCCATTTTAGTGCTCCAGTTGTATTCTCGGTTGTCAACGCCATATCAATACCATGCCCCACTGTATTTGCTGTATTGCCCCTAAACATGGAGATTCCGGATGAAGGAGGGAAAGGTGTGTCACCAATCAAATCCAGTCCATTTTTGTAATAATATTCAATGCTGCCTGAAATTCTGTTTCGGTTCGTTGAGAAATCTAAGCCTGTATTTAATATTCTAACCCGCTCCCACCTCAATTCGGGGTTGGGTGGATTAATAATTGTAGCATAGGGAAGTTGGTAAGAATTTAGTCCCTTAAGCGATGCTGTAGAATAGGCTGAAACCGATTTATTTACACTTCCATTGTACCCATAGGTGGCTCTAAATTTTAAAAACGGCAGAAACTTGATGTTGTAGCCTTTTTCGTTGCTAATTACCCAGCTTAACCCACCCGACCATAGCGGAACCCCTTTCTGGTTGGTGGCAACTCCAAACAGGTTGCTTTTATCTAAGCGTGCACTGCCAGAAGCTGTAAACCTGTTATCGAACGTATAGGCTATATTCGTATAGTAAGATAGATATCTATCGTTAAATATTGCAGTTCCGTCTGCATTTGGTATAGATCCTTTTTGTGATGGATCATAATAATAAGGCAGGTTGTTGTCGGTATAATTTACAATTCCATTTTTTGCAAACTCCATATCATATCCATAATAGCGAAAATCCTTGTTTTGGGTTTCAGTATCCCTTACTTCAAAACCTGCAATGGCATTTATCTCATTTTTAGAAGTAATTTTCTTATTAAAATCCAGCTGTGCCCTTCCCGTATGGTTTATTGCTGTTTGGATGCTGTTGTCTAACATGCCACCCAAGGGCACTGGCCTTAGTAAAGCGGTTCCATTAACTTGAGTAAACCGGTTGATGAGGTCTCTGGCGAAGTAGCTTTCTGGCGTCCTATAGTTTTTTCCATTTGACCGAATATTGGTAAACTGGTATAAAAATGAAGCACTAAAACCGTCAAGAAATGTATACTTCAACCCTGTATTTAAACGGATGTTAAGCCTGTTGTTTGTATTGTCTGAGTTTTTCAATTCATTTAATGGCGAGTATGACCAGTCCAACAAACCGTTGTTTTGTACGGTATCGGTAAAAGAATTGCTCAGATTTTTAACGATTGTTAAAGGTTGCCCATTTTCATCAGCAAGTTGGGCGTATGGATAAATAGAATTGCTTATATAACCAGAGGTAATACCGCTTACGCCCGGATTATTGGTTTGAGAATTATTAAAAATTATTGAAGCTCCTGTATTTAATTCTAATTTATTGTCAAGGAGCCTAAATGTGTTGCCGGAATTAATGGTTAGCCGTTGATATTTATTTCCTACCAGATTTTCTTTATTCTTATCATTTCCAGTTGATAAATAATACGAATTATTTTTGCCACCACCATTAAACGAAAGTGCATATTGCTGATAGCTATTGTTCTGATAAACATACTTTTCAAAATCACGCCTTACATCATAATGTTTTAACGCTTCAATCTGCGCATCTATAGTTGTTGCATTTGCAGGAGTCAATCTTTTTTTAAGAAGCAGTTCAACTGCCGGTGTGAGCGGTTTGTAACCTGCAATGATGTCTGCATCATAATAACCATTATTAAACAATCTTTTTTCTATCTCAATATAGTCTTCAGAAGACAATCTGCTTCTTGCATATAAATCTGGTATAGAACCAGTGGTTATGTTATAATTGGCAGAGATTTGGACCGGCTGGTTTGCCTTGCCTTTTTTTGTAGTTATGACGATAACCCCATTCCCTGCCCGTGCGCCCCAAATAGACGCCGCAGCGGCATCCTTTAAAACACTCACACTTTCAACATCATTTGGATTGATGTCTTGAAGATTCCCCTCATACGGAAAGTTATCTATTACAATCAATGGTTCTGCATTTCCAAAAATAGTGCTTTGCCCACGGATGCTTATCTGGCTAGATCCAACGGTATTGAAACTTAAACCTGGAACTACATCTCTTAATCGGTCAATAATATTTGTACCTACACTACGGTTCAACAACTTGTTGTCCAATTGTACAAAAGAACCTGTCGACCTTTCTTTTGGCACTGTCTGATAACCCGTAGATATCAGAATTTCTTTCAGTTCATGATCTGTTGGTACAAGATTCACCAATAACTTAACGTTAAATGGCGGTAGAATCTCCAAAGCTTGATAGCCTATGTGAGTAACGGTTAGGGTATCGGTGCCATCGGCAATTAAAACAAACTTACCCTCGGCATTGCTATAGGTTACTTTGTTGTTGCCCTTTATTCGTATAGAAGCCCCGCTTATTGCAGCTTTACTTTCTGAAGCAATAATAGTTCCCTGAATGTTAGTTTGTGCAAATACATTTTTTAAAAACCCCAGCAACAGTAATAAGAGTATATATTTTTTCATTGTCGCAGTTATTTGGTGTTGGTTGGCTTTGATTTATTGTCAATCACAATTACGTCTGTTACGTAATCGTCTACTTCAAACTTTAGGTCGTATTTCGCCAGCTGTTCATTCAGTGCTTTTAGGTCAGAAAGCTTACTCTCAACTTTTATATCTACCCTACCTTTGTAATCGGTTCCGTCTACAATTGGATATGGGCAGTTCTGCATAAATTGAATTTCCATATTTGCCGGAATCAGAGGCAATACACTGTTCTTCAGTTCAAACCCAAGCCCCGAAAAATCGATAATAGGCTTTCCGCCATTAGATTTTAACTTGTCTATCGAGGATGTTCTTTTAAGCACCAAACATTTAACTTTTCTTTTTTCTGCATTGGCGCTGTATTCTGGAAATAAATTCTTTAAATCCCTTTTCATTAATTCAAACATTTCGCCATTCAGATTTGGCGGCACAATAAGTTCGTAGCAATAGCCATGGCCATTTTTTAGCCATTCTGTATAGTTTCTTCCTGTAATCTTACTCCTGAGGCCAATTTTATCATTGAATTTTAAAACAACTTTATTTGGGCCATAAAACCTATTATAACCACCATATGCAATCTGGTACATTTGCAACAGGGTACTGTTTCTCACGGTTACGGTTCCTTTAGCCTTATTAATAAAAGGAGTGCGTGTAAAACCTGATGCAATTCCTTCTGTATAATCTGTAAGTATGGAGTGGTACTTCATATTCCATCCATTGCCCCCATTTCCATCAATTAAAAAGGGCTTGTTGCCATCATAGGCAATTTTAAAGTCGCTCTTTCTGCTCATTTCCTCCTTCCCTGATAATGCTTCCAAAATGCGCTCCCTGTTCACTTCATTGCTTTCGGTTATCGCCCTGACTACCCCACTCCCATCAATCCAAACATAGTGCGGCAACGTAATATGCGGAAATAATTGGTGTAGTTCTTTTTCACCTGTCACCACAGGCAAATCATAATGTTTACCTCGCTGTTTTTCCAAATTTTCTAAAAATGGCAAAACCTCCTTTTCTGTTTGATAGGTTACCGAAAGGAATTGTATTTTATCGCCAAAAACCTTTTGTAGGCTATCCATTTTTGGGATCATTGCCACGCAGGGGGAACACCAGGTAGCCCAGAAATCCAATAGTATAAGTTTGCCCGTAAAATCTGAAAGTTTAGCCGTAGTGGCGGGTTTGCCGTTTTTGTCTTTATAGTTGTGTAAACTTGTTAACGTAACATCTGGCACCTTCTGCCCTATCTGTATACCTTTTAAGGTTACATCTATGGCCTTGTTCTCTTGTGCCAATGCCAAAAAGTTTAGACACAGTACTGCCATTACGCCCAGAAGCGTTATTTTCTTAATCATGATATTTGTTGGTTAAGTTTAAATTGGTTGTAGGTTTACTTAAAAAAACCTGCCGCCGTTAATTTATCAACCCTTATTTTATTTAGAAAAAGGCAGCGACAGGTTTAAGGCCTATCTACACCGGGTTTTTTGGCTTTACCGCGTAAAGCCGGTTGAAATGGTAGTGGTTGTGGTTCATTTTTATGGTTGTTAATGTTATTGTTGCACTTTACTTTAATATTCCAGTTAAATACGACAGCGTTTTTTCCAACGCTTTGGCTTGCCTCGGCTCGTCGCCGCCCGTAAATAAAATAACTCCCCTTCTTTTTTTAGGAGGGGCTGGGGGTGGTTATTGCGTGATTACCCCCACGCCCTGGCTCCGGCTTAAGATTCCCTTTCATCATGCTTCACTCTACCCCACGCTTTTGGCTTGCCTCGGCTCATTGCCGCCGAAGGGCTCCTTTCTTTTTCTTAGATAAAAAGTATTCAAAAAATCAAGGTAAAACGATCCTTCACCGCGCAAGCCATACACGTGGCTCGTCGTTTTACCAACCCAACGCTCCCTATCCCGTGGCTTGTTTGGTTGGTTGTTTGGTTGGTTGGTTAATCAAACTGATTTCTGACCTCCGACGTCTGACTTCCGACCTCCAACCTCTGACTTCCGACCTCTCCTTTTTAGACATAAACCAGCCTTTACCACCATTTTTTTAACGTGATTACGGAAAACCGTATAGGTTATATAGAAAAAGATGCCTACCTTGGTTTTGCGATAAACTATAGCTAGGACCTTTACTCATTTTTTGACGGTAAAGGGCTGGTATCAAACAAAATAATAAGCTGTTCCATTTCTGGCTCGGCGCTCTCCTTTTTTAAGCTTTTTTGGCTAAGGGACTTATTTTGCTTGAATATTTAAGGCAAGCTAGCTTGGTGAACAAATAACGTTCTTTATAAGTAGTTTAAGAGAATAACCATGCAGTGCCTCCTGGAGGAACTGGTAAATGGCGGAGCTGAATTTTTTCGTTTTCATAAACGGTTAATTGGTTATGTAAAACGATGTGTACCCGCAAAGCAAGAAAGGAAACCAGATTGGTACGAAAACCAATAAGGCGAACCCCAAAGCTTTTGAACGTGGTACCGTCAAGAACCGACTCAAACCGAGGTTTGAGTTTCACAAAAGACTAACATGAAGTCCGCCCTATTGATTAAGCTTCCCAAAGGTAGCAAAATGCAATAGATCTGGCGAACTCACGGTCGGCTCATGTGAAAGTTTGACGGTTTTCGTTCATGAGTGACATCGTAAAAAGCAAGACTTAAGCCTTACTCTATTTGTCGCTATAATTAACTGATAACAAATATAGTAAAAGTTTGTGTACAACTCAAACTTTTATTTTAATTTTTTCTAGAATTTGGAGAAGAAAAGCAATAAGAGTATAAACACGATTAAAAATGCCGCTAAAGAAGCTGGAGCTTCTTCCAGATTAATATCGCTGTGGGTTGATGTGGATTATACAACCGTAAGTAATTGGAGCTCTAATAAGTACCAGCCAAATGATGATAACTTAAATCAAATAGGAGAATTACTTCAAAAAGATAATCGTGATTTATTGGAATCACAAGGACGTTTGGATACGGGTTTAGCCAAAGCACTTGAAAAAGAACTTAAACGTCTGCATAAAGAAGGGGGTCTTCCTTACGAAGTTGAAAAACTTGACAAGAAAAAAGGGATAAATGTTAAAGTAAATAATCCAGAGTTGATTAGGAGGTTGAGGGAGTTTGCGGAAAAGTATAAAAATAATAAAAAATAAAATGGCGATAGAGAAAATAAAGAAATAGTAAACCCCTAAAATAAAACAATATAAACCATTGATTTATACCGCCAAATAGAGATATTACGGCATGTTTTTAACGCAAAAGATAGTCCTACAAAAAATTAAAAAACAGAAAAGAAATAACCAAATGGAATAATTTATAAAAAAGTATTCAATGTTTTCAAAGCTAATAAAACTAACGTTTGCAATTACCGCCTATGCGCCAGTCATCTTGATTTGGTGGATTGTTACTGTTTATAGCATTTTAAATTCAGGTAAAAATATTGGTTTTATTGATTTTTCAAATTTTAAGTTTGTTGATTTATTCAATAGAATAAACTTAATTTTTATTTTTTTATTTTTGGTATTTATATGTTGGTATATTTTATACCTGGCGACAAATGAACTTACTAGAAACAATATTCAAGTGAAGTCTATCAAAAGTTCCGACCTTAATATGAATATTTTGATTTTCAGCTACTTTCTTCCTTGCATCGAAATTTACAAAAAAGACGATATTTATTTAATCAGTTGGACTATAGCGCTTTGCATTATTGTTTACATAAACAAAGGGACATATTTCTACAATCCACTTATGAAAATATTTGGCTATAGTTATTATGAAATAGCTACAAAAAAAGAAGTAACCTATTTGATGATTTCAAAACAGAAATTAATAAATATAAATGAAATAAGTGCATACTCTCAATTGACTGATTTTGTGCTATTAAATTCTACTAATTCCAAAATATAGAATATGCCAAACCCAACTTGCAATTTTTTCGCAATATTAAAAGACGACACGGTAAGGAAAATCGACTTACTACAGACAATTACCGCTGATATTAGAAAGGTTTTTATAAATATTGGTAGTTCAGTCTTAAATGACGATGTTGAAGAAATTTTATTTGATGGCAACTTTAACATCCAAGATGAAGAAATTCTTTACGTAGAACTTCAATTACCTGATAATGTTATTGAAGCCAATACAAACCCTATTGGATTAAAAGAACTGAATTTAACTACGGATGAAATTAAGACACTATTTTGGGTTGAAGAGAATGTTTATTATTTTCAAAATTTTGATAAAAGAAAATTATTGAAAAACAAAAATGTAATCTTTTGGGACAAGAAAACTTTCAATAAATTGACGAACGATGCTTTAATTGTAGATAATATTGTAAATGCTATTCATAAAAATAATAAACTGTACTTTAAGTCATATGCAAATGCGAATAAAATTTTCAGTTTACTATCCTTTTTTGAAGCCGCAAGTGATGAGGTAATTGATTTATTTGCGAACAACGACACATTAACTGTTGATGCAACTTGGCTAAAAGAAAACGGGAACACTATTATCAAAAAGCAAATCACTCTAATTTATAAGAGTAATGTATTAACAAATGCTAACCCGAAAAAAATTAAAACTTCCGCAAATAAATTTAATTTAAAAATTGATTTAATTGCCGGAAAGTTAATTTTGCCAAATGATAAAAATCAATGTAAATGCATTCTCTCATTTTTAAATGAACAGTATTATATTGGTCTAATTACTGGAAAAAAATTTAGAACAAATTCAAAAAGAGACGCATAAACACAGAAAAAAATACAGGCCGAAACGGCGAACCGCTAATAAGGGTCTTGCGATGATGGGCGAAAATGCAAATTGAACGGTAGTTCATCGATCGCACCATTTCATTAAGCTGTAAATGTTACAAACCATTGTATGCCATCAACACCTAAAGATATTTTTAAACATATTGGACTCCAAATAAAGGGCCAAGTTAAATGGAATACTTCTATTCCTTTAGACAAATGTGGTCTTTATGTAATTGCGTTGACTGATGTTCAAGATAAAATGATTTGCCACACAATTCCACAATTTAATGATTTAGCAATTGGCAACTGGCTTTCGACGGTTAAATCGAGGAACAAGCAAATTCTTATAGACAACTTAATCGCAAATAGCCAAGACATTAAGAACAGACTTTCCAAATTTTGGCTACCTGATGAAACTGTAGTATATATTGGTAAAGCAGGACCCTTACCTAGTAGAACGTTGAGAAAACGTGTTGACGAATATTATTCCACAAAGCTTGGCTGTGACAAAAAACACGCAGGCGGCCATTGGCTGAATATTTTGAACAACATTAATCAACTTACAGTATTTTACTGCGACTATGTGCACAATGACATAGGAGAAAAAGAAGAAGAAATGCTATCTTACTTTATAGAAAGCGTATCAATAAATACAAAAAAGAGTCTTTATGACATGATAAATTGTTTCCCTTTCGCAAATAAGGAAATTCATCGTCATTCATTAAAAAGCAAAATCAAAAAGAATCACGGGCTGAACAATCAAACAATTTACTGTGGTCAAAAGTGGAGAAAAAATGGCCCATAAACAGCAAAGGCTTCGTTGGTACTTTGTGCTCAGCAGTGATTCAAAAAACCGCATTAAAAAACAGCTTATAATAGAGTTTAAATCTCCTTCAAGCCCAATTCCCTTAAAAATTGATTGTGTGTTGCGGTATTCGTTGCGATACGCTCGTTAATAAAAACCAATTTTTCATTCACTTCTCCCAAATCAATTTTTACTTCATCTAGTGAAGTGCTAACATATCTTGAAATATTAAGGTTATAGCCATTATTCTCAATCTCTTCCATCGACACTTTACAAGAATAACGTTCTTCGGTTCTACGGTACTTGTAAGTTTCAATGATTTTTTGAATATCGTTTGGTTCGCCGTTCTCCCCTTCTCTTAGCGTATTTTGTCTTTTCCCTTTTTCAAAATGTTCGCTGGCATTTATAAAAAGCACATCATCTTCTTTTTTACATTTCTTCAATACCAAAATACAAACTGGAATTCCTGTGGAATAGAATAAGTTAGACGGCAAACCTATAACCGTATCAACATGGTTGTCTTTTAATAATTTGGTTCTAATTCGCTCTTCTGCACCGCCACGAAACAATATGCCATGTGGTAATATGATGGCCATTGTACCTTCTAATCCTAAAAAGTGAAAACCATGTAATAAAAAAGCAAAATCGGCGGCCGATTTAGGTGCTAAACCATAGCTTTTGAAACGAAAATCATCTCCTAAAGCATCAGTTGGTTCCCAGCGTAAACTAAAAGGCGGATTGGCTACAATGGCATCAAATTCTGTCTTTTTTGAAGGATTCATTTCATTTAATAAATCCCATTGATTGAGCAAAGTATCTCCGTGGAAAATCTCAAACTCGGTATCTTTCATGCCGTGTAACAGCATGTTCATGCGGGCAAGGTTGTAGGTGGTAATGTTGTTTTCTTGCCCAAATATTTTACCAATACTGCCCTTATTGCCTTTAATACGCTCACGTACGTTTAATAATAAAGAACCCGAGCCACATGCAAAATCCAGCACTTTATCTAGTTTTTTCTTTTTACCGGTTGAAGGGTCTTGACTATCTAAGGTTACTATTTCAGAAAGGATGGTAGAAATTTGTTGAGGCGTATAAAACTCTCCTGCTTTTTTGCCAGAACCAGAAGCAAACTGCCCAATTAAATATTCGTAAGCATCGCCCAACGTGTCAGCATCAGCAGAGAAATCATTGATGCCTTCAGAAATCTTCTGAATAATGGTACAAAGTTTTTTGTTTCTATCTGTTGAGGTTTTGCCCAGTTTCTCGGAATTGAGATTGATTTCGGAAAATAACCCTTGGAAGGCGCTTGCAAAAGATTCGGTTTCAATGTACCTAAAGCCTTCTTCTAAAGTCACTAGTAATTCGTTGTTTTGCGTACGAGCTAATTCTGTAATGTTACTCCAAAGATGTTGCGGTTTAATTACATAATGCACCTTTCTACGCATCTGCATCTCAAAATCTAGTATTTCTGAAGGATTTTCATGATACCATTTGCCAAGAGGAGAAATAGGAATTTGTTTAAATTTATCTATACCATCATTTGAATGATTACGGTTCTTTTTTTCTAATGCTATTTCTTCATCGTCTTTTTGAACGGTAATAAAAAGATTTTCCGTTGGGTAATCTTTACCCAATTCCTTCTTTACCGATTCCTCATAATTATATGACAAGTATCTTAGAAAGAGAAACGAAAGCATATAATCACGGAAATCATCTGCATTCATTGCCCCTCTTAAATTATCTGCTATATCCCAAAGGGTTTTACCCAGTTGTTTTTGGTCTTTCTGTGTCATTAAAATATTTATTGTTTGATAGGATACCTTAATTATTATTCATATTACTATCCTGCTCACTGGCTTTTATTTCATTTATCAATAATTCTTGCAATTCATCTTTGGGTAGTAAAAGTTGATATTCGGCCACGCCTATGGGTTTGTTGATGTCTTGTAAGGCTAATTCCACATCAAGGTGGTCTTTATCGGCACAAAGTATAATGCCGATAGATTGGTTTTCTTCCCCGCCTTTTTCAAACTTATCAAGCAATGAAAGATACAAATTCATTTTACCTACGTATTCGGCTTTAAAACTTCCTATTTTCAATTCTATAGCTACCAAAGAACGCAAACCTCTGTGAAAGAAAAGTATATCCACGAAATACTCTTTGCCGTTGTATTCTAAGCGATGTTGATTACCAATGAATGTAAAACCTTTGCCTAACTCTAAAACAAAGTTTTTGATTTTGGCAATGAGCCTTTTTTCAAGCTCGAATTCTTTTACGGGTTCGGTAATGCCCAAAAAGCCCAAATTGTAGCTACTTTTAAAAACTTCGTTAGCGTACTCCGCACTTATGGCAGGAAGCGTTTGGTCAAAATTACTAGTTGAAATTTTGTTTTGAGCCTGTCCATAACTATCCATTTTTATGGCGTTAAGCAACAAATCTCTCGTCCAACCTTTTTCGATGGTTTGCTGTATGTAGAAAAAAGAGGCTTTGTACTCTTTTACTTTGGAAATAAGAAGCGTGATATGTCCCCAAGGGATTTTTGTAACAACCTGTGGCAAAAATTGGGCATCGGGCTGTTCACCAAATTCATCAACAACTTGCTGATGGACTTTATATAATTGGTTTTCAGCATTTTTTAATTCATCAACAACTTGTTGATGAATTGAAAAATAGTTGTAAAATAATCTGCAGTAACGCAAATTTGTTACCGAAAAACCGCCTGCATCTGGAAATTCTGATTTTAAATCTGACGATATTTGTTCAAAAAGTTTGCTGCCCCAGACATTTTCTTTTTCCGTGATCATTTTACCCAATTCCCAATATAACAAAATAAGTGCTTGGTTTACCGACAACGCCGCCTTGATTTGTGCCGAACGGACTTTCCCTTTCAGCTCAACTATCCACTGTTTGTATTCTTCTGTCATTATTTACCTATGCGTTTTTTTAAAA
Source organism: Pedobacter sp. UYP30 (assembly GCF_040547165.1). Classification (NCBI taxonomy): domain Bacteria; kingdom Pseudomonadati; phylum Bacteroidota; class Sphingobacteriia; order Sphingobacteriales; family Sphingobacteriaceae; genus Pedobacter; species Pedobacter sp. UYP30. The sequence continues at coordinate 29,898 of NZ_JBEPPD010000005.1, forward strand.
AAGCTAAGCTAGGTAGCAGTTTTCATTTTTTCAATCACTAATTTTTGGAAATAAGCCCTGCATTAAACCTTTTTTATGTAAATGCAATTGTTCTGTTTTTTCTGTTTGCTTTATGATTAGCATATTTAAAGAAGATAGACATGACGCAATTTTTTGTTGTTCTTTTTGGTTTTCGGGTATTTTAAATTGGAGTTTGTTCAATGCAACCATTGTTAAAGCCTTTTGTGAGGAACCAATAGCCGAACCCATGATTTTTTCCTTATCAACATCAAGTACTATTTCTAAAAAACTGGAGTCAACGGAAATGTTTTTCATCCAAATTAAATTCCCATCCTTGAAATAAAATTCATCGTCATTTTTAATACAATAGACATTTCCTAAAGTACCAACAGCAGTAATTAGAATATCTCCCTTATTTGGAACACCATATTTTTCTTTAATTTCATTATATTGGTTTTTTGATATATAAAGAACATCATCAGGAATTTGATTATTTTTTAGTTGTGATATTTCTTTACCTCTAAAAAAAGGAACACCACTTGAAACATAATCTGCAAGATGAACTCTTTTACTTGAAGTCAGTTCAGCCATTTTTCCCAATATTTTATCTTCCCATTCCCCATCATTTTCAAATTCTTTAAAACGATATCTAGGCACAGTTTCCCCTTCTTGCGGGAAAAGATTTTGCAACAATCCTTTTTTATGGCCGTTTAAAGTCTCTAATTTTTGTCTGTGGGCTTCTATTAGTTCATCTAATGAGGAAAGACAGGACGCGATTTTTTGTTGTTCTTGGATTGATTCAGGCTTCTGAATTATGAATTTCTCAAAAATACTTTTATTAATTATTGGTACAGCCGTTCGTCCAGCTAAATCTTTTAGCCGTTGGCTATTACGCGATATTGAGTAATACACGAACTCAAAATAATTCTCCAAATTGCAGATTATGGAGTTGATTTGTTGATTTGTTGCGCATTCTACTTTATTAATAGCATTTAGCCCAATAGATGCGATACAGGTTACTAAAATTGAATCTTTGGGTATAACCCTAGATTTATCCTTTCCTTTTTGAGTAAGTTTTTGAACAGAATTTAAAATATATTTTTTTTTAAAATCTTGAGCTGTTGTCCAAACAAAGTTACCACCCCAAAATTCAACCTCTTCTTTACTCGGTGTTCCACCGGTTATAACGTTGCCTACCGATCCAATTGCACAATAAGACCATTCCCTATCCTCTAAAAACTCAGGAAAACGCAATTCTGGAACTAATTTTTCTTTACTCATAAACTGCTAATCCAGAAATCTCCCGGTCTTGGGCTAATTTTTTTAATTGTGGAATTAAATCTTCCATTAATGCCAATTCTTTTGACCTGCGTTCTTTCCAGCTTAATTCTAATGGTGCTAATAAGTCGGTCAGTTTTTCGCCATCAAAAATCATACGACTCATAATTGCATCTACAAATAATTTCAACTCTGTTGTTTCCAAATTATGCTTATGCGCTATAGCTGTTAATTCATTATCGCTTTTTTCTACTTTAAAAGTGTCGTAGCCTTTGCGCAAGGTATTTACATCCTGCCCGCTGTTCCAATCTAAGCTGTTGATGTAATCTGTTAAATCTTCTTGCTCGTCCATTAAATTAGCAGTAGAAGTTAACAAATTAATTACCTGCTCTTTGGTCATTTTTTGCTTTGATGGTTTTGGCTGGGTACTATCCGCAATCAAACCCATAATGTAATCGTAATCAATTACAGCGGAAGCAAAAAGTACAAATTCAAAATCCAGTTGCTCAATTTCTGGCGGTATTTGGTCGCTGTCTTTTTGCTGTATTTCTCTTAGTTGTTTGGCGGTTTCTATGTAAGAACTCCTAAAAGACAGCAAGCTTTCTTTTGGCAATATTTGTTCTATTTGCGCTTGTTGGGTTTCGTCTAAATCGGTGTATTGGTCTAGCTGAGTTTTTAAACGTTGCACTTCTTTAAAGTTTTTTATAAACGCAATACGGGCACCATCGCCTTTAAGGTTATAAACGGCTTCTGGCTCGTTTACTAAATTTTGCTGTTGCATGAAAACGCCCAAAGCCTCTACCGCTTTTTGGTAATTGGCTATCACTACCGGTGCAGGATCTACCAACCAAATTTCTTGGGCTTGTTCTTTATTTTCTCCAGAGAATAAAGCTATCGCTTGGTTAACATAATCTTTTTGAAAGCGGAAATCTAAAATATTACCATAAGGTTTTGTATCATTTAATACCCGGTTGGTTCTAGAAAACGCTTGTATTAAACCATGATATTTTAAGTTTTTATCTACATACAGCGTATTTAAATATTTAGAATCAAAGCCTGTTAGCAACATATCTACCACTATGGTAATGTCTATTTTGTTTTTGTGCGGATAGTCTTTGTTGCCGTATTTTTGGTCTTTGATGCGTTTCTGTACGTCTTGATAATACAAATCAAATTCGTTGATGCTGTGATTGGTGCCGTATTGCAAATTGTAGTCGGCAATAATCATCTTGAGTGCTTCCTTTTTCTCGTCGGGATTTTGCTTGTTGTCTTCTTTTTCCTGTATTAAGTCTTCTTGTAGTTGCTTTATATCAGCACTGTTTTTTTGACTTTGCTGGTCTCCGTCTTTAGCAATTAATTGCGCTGGTGGCGAAAATACACAGGCAACATTTAGGGGTACATAATCCTCATTTAATGCTTTCTTCTGCTCTTGGATAGTTTTGAATAAATTATAATATTCGATGGCATTGTTGATAGACGCAGTTGCTAACACCGCATTAAAACGCTTGTGATTGGTTGCGCCATCATGTTTAGCTAAAATAGCTTCTACCACTGCCTGTTGTGCAATTGGTTCTCCTGGTTTTGGTGTAGCAGTCCCTTTACCTTTGAAATAATCGATGTGAAAACGTAAAACGTTCCTATCTTCAATGGCGTGAGTAATGGTGTAGCTATGTAAGGATTTCTCAAAAATGCTTTCTGTTGTTTTGTAGGAAGCTTGTTCGCCCTCTCTAATGTTGTAGGTTGCGTTTTCATCAAATATAGGCGTACCCGTGAAACCAAATAACTGCGCATTAGGAAAAAACTCTTTGATTGCTTTGTGGTTATCTCCAAATTGTGAACGGTGGCATTCATCAAAAATAAAAACCATCCGCTTATTACTGAGTGACGCTAACCGTTCTTTATAGTTTTTCTTTTGTGTGCCATCAAGCGCTAAGCCTAATTTTTGAATGGTGGTAACAATTACCTTATCGGCATAATCTGTAGAAAGCAAACGCCTTACTAAAGTTTCTGTATTGGTATTTTCTTCAACGCTGCCCTCTTGGAATTTATTAAATTCTTCACGGGTTTGCCTATCCAAATCTTTACGATCGACCACAAACAAACATTTTTCAATATCGGCGTTGTCCTTTAGCAAAGTAGATGCTTTAAAAGAAGTTAACGTTTTACCGCTTCCAGTCGTATGCCAAATATATCCATTACCTCTATTTTCATGAATACAATTGACAATGGCCTTTACCGCATAAATTTGATAAGGACGCATCACTAAAAGCTTTTGCTCACTTTCTACCAAAACCATGTACTTGCTAATCATTTCGGCAAGGGTACATTTGGTTAAAAATTTATCAGTAAAAGGTTCAAGGTGAGTTATCTTTTTATTGCTTTCATCCGCCAATTGGTAAATAGGCAAAAACTGTTCATCAGCGTTAAAGCTAAAATGCTGGATTTTATTATTAGCAAAATAGTAAGTATTAGTTCGGTTGCTGACGATAAACAACTGCACAAAACACATTAAAGAGTTGGAATAACCGTTGCCAATATCATTTTTGTAATCCACGATTTGTTGCATGGCCTTTCGTGGCGAAATATCCAGCTTTTTTAATTCAATTTGTACAACTGGCAATCCATTAATCAGCAGAATAACATCATAACGATGATTGCTGTTCTCGGTGTTGATGCGTAACTGGCTGATTACCTCAAAGTCGTTTCTGCACCAATCTTTGATGTTTACTAAGGTGTAATGCAAAGGAGTGCCATCCTCACGCTGAAAGTAGTTTCTTTCTCGTAAGAGTTTGGAAGCAACAAAGACATCAGGATTAATGATATCCTCTCTTAATCGTAAAAATTCACTATCTGTAAGATGAACGCGGTTTAAGGCCTCAAACTTATTTTTGAAGTTTTGCTCAAGCGTTTTCCTGTCGATAACATCAGAGCGGTAAGTATATTTTAGCTCTGTTAACTGCTTGATTAAACTTTCTTCTATTTGATTTTCTTTAGCCATTCAAATCTTCTTTCAATAAATTTTTCGGGTAAAATTTTAATGTTCTTGTTGTTTTATAAAAGATCACAATTTTTGTTGCCATCTGTTCTGCAATAATGGTTAACTAAAGTTTGAGACTATTATTAAGTTGCTCAGACAATTATTTCTTTTAAATTCCTTTTTTCTTGGGGCAATTTTTATTCGGCGTATGTTCCTGAAAATTTATTTCGCCAAGATAATTAAATTACTATAATTATCTTGTAAAACAATATTTAAAGCGACGTCGATGCACTAATCGGAAATGACATTTATACATATCTAAGTAAAGCGGAAGTCTGAACTCGTTTCTTGTTTCTAAAAATTTTTTCGTGCAGACAGGAACCACAGAGTCAGAAATCGGTTAATTGTATCTACATAAAAACACCCGTGGCTCTTGTTGGAACATTCGTCTTGTTTTTGATTATTTAAGATTAAACGCTATCTTTATGTTGAGAGCGTTAATGGCGGGGATATCGAAAGGTATCTCTGCTTTTTTTTGAATTAGCTCCAATCCTTCCGGCTCACTCCGTTTAGTCGTTGAGGTTAGAAAGTTGGTTAGATGGTTAGCGGTTTGCGCCTAGGCGCAAACTACTAGAAAATTATCTAAGTATTTTGCCAGACCTTACCACTTTATATAATTTAAGTGAAAACAACTTGAGAGATAAATTTAAAGATCATGTACAGCCGCGTGTAACCATTGCAAATAACAATGGTTTTGAGTTTATGCATTAAAATAGATCAATATGGAACCTGATGTAAGATGGTTGATAATAGATAAAGCATCGTCATTTGATGCTTTTAAAAAAAACTTTGTGCCTAAAACACAAATAGCTGATAGCGTAGATATAGGAATAAAAACTCATTACGAAATTACAAAAAAACTGATTATTCATAGTTATTTCGAATATGAATTCATAACCGTTGCTTTAAGAAATGGCCTGCTCCTACTGGAATTTACACTTAACCATTATTATGAAAAAATTAACGGTGTAAAGTGCAAAATGATGTTGGCGGCATCTTCAAAATGGTTTAAAAACCAAAATCTGATTGAAGGAGAAGAAGAAATGATGGTGGTAGATTTAATTAGAGTAATTAGAAATTACCACATGCATCCACAAACGCATACGGTACTTCCACCATCCGCAATTGATGTTATAGAATTGATTGCTGTGTGGATAAACAAATTAGATGAAAGAGTTAGCAAACTACTTTCTCTTGATTGATCCGCTCTTTGGGGGATGTTAAGCTTGCGCCTCCAGAAGCGTAGAAAAGGTAGATTACGAATACGCTTCTCGGCTGTGGGAATTGTTTAGCGGAGACCACAAACCGAGGAATCAGTCGGCTGCAGATGTGATTACTTTGTAGTGAAAAGAGGTTCGACGCCGTGTTTTTCCATATATTCCTCAATGCTATCTATTTCTTTTGTCTATACCATATCAAAATAAGTTGATTCTTTTACCGCTTTCCAGAGTTTATGATTTTCGCTGAGCGATTTTTCTGGTTCGTCTGCTACGAGGAAAAAATGTCCGTTCTTGCCTTCTTTTGTCTCTTTAATCTTTTCGATTAGAAAAAGGTGTGCATTGGAATCTCCAAATGGGTATCCATTTAAAAGAAAGCGAAAAAATTGTTCTAAAGCTTCGTGTTGAATTAAGCTTTAATTAACCAAGTAAAGCCAAATATTTTTTTCTGTTCTCAACCATTATCCAGATTAGAATAGCCCATAAAACAAATGCGATAGGCAGACCACTACGGTCTTGAAAAATATCAGTGAGCGTTATACCAAACATTATGGGGAAAATTATCAAAGCACCTAATGCCCTCGTTTTTGGAACAATTATCAACAATCCGCCAACGATTTCAGCAAGCCCAACAAGTGGCAAAAGCCATCCGATTTCCATAAACGCCGTCATTGCTTTTAGCATCTTCTCTGGTAATTTTTCTGGCATGGGCATATAATTTAGAAATTTATTTAAACCTGCATTGATGAACATTAGCCCAAATAAGAGTGCCAGTACAAATAAAATTTTAGATTTGATTGAATTTTTCATTTTTCGTTTTATTTTTAAGGTTATTGGCCTTCTTATTTAAGGCTGTGATTACAAAAATTTAAACTGTTACACCATAGATTTCGCAATCCGTATTTATTCCGCTTTGATGGTTAAGTATATTTAATGTCGATTGAAATAACTTCCTAATAGCTGTTTGTGCTAATTTCATTTACTTGTTACCAATTTCTTCTGCCAGTCCGATAAGTAGTCCTTCTGTTCCTCGAATGTAACATAGTTTATAAGAGTTCTCATATTGAACCACTTCTCCAACTAGTTGAGCACCGTGTTTTAGTAGTCTAGATACCATTTCATCGATATTTGCAACGGTAAACATTACACGTAAATAACCAAGAGCGTTTACAGGAGCAACCCGGTGATCTGATATGATGGAAGGTGTGGTGAATTTCGAAAGTTCCAGTCGGCTGTGACCATCTGGAGTAACCATCATTGCAATTTCTACGCGCTGAGAACCAAGTCCGGTAACCCGACCGGCCCATTCTCCTTCAACTATCCCTCTACCTTCAAGCTTTAAGCCGATCTGTGAGAAAAAAGAAATGGCATCATCGAGAGATTCTACAACGATGCCGACATTGTCCATCCTTAATAATTTATTGTTTTTCATCGGTTTTTTCTTTATTAAATTTCAATCAATTGACGTTCCATCTATCATTATGTATTGTCATGAAATTACACATAACTTTTCTATTCTAGCCGATTCCTCTAGCAGTTCATCGTTTTTTTATCCAATTCTGATGTTTTTTATACAACAGTAAACCAAGTAAGGTTGGGCTAGCTAAGTTGTCGAAAGATTTTTGGGCACTGATTGTTTAGGAGACTGCAGAATATCTGGAAGTACCTGAGCGATAAAGCCGAGGCTATTCAACAAGTCGATAACCTGAAAGACTTCAATTGTTTCCAAATCCGATTCCACCCTAAGGATATTGTCGCAATCCTCCAGATCAAAATTAATTTTATAGGCAGGAAATCTCATACCAAGCTGATCCAATAAAAAATCTGCTTGTTTCTGATTATTAACATTTGTACTATAAACTTCAACCATGTTATAAAAATCAAGAATAAAAAGCCAACATTATTTAGGCAAATCATAATTAACCATCCAATTGATTCCAAATTGATCTGTCCACATCCCGAAATAGGCACCCCAAAAAGCAACTTCTAAAGGCATGGTTATCTTTCCGCCAGCTGAGAGTGCCGCAAATAATTTATCTGCCTCTTCTTTTGAATTTACGCCTAAAGAAATAGAAAAATTATTACCTGCGATTATGTTCGGGCTCAGTGCTGGCATGATATCGCTTCCCATCAAAATAGTTTCTGCACTAATGGGCAGGCTCACATGCATTATCCTGTTTTTCATATCCTCAGAAAGCGGGGCATTCCATCTTGTGGTGGCATCTCGCCAAATCGGTTTAGGCCGCTAAAATCTCCGCAAAAAGCAGATTTATAAAAATTAAAAGCTGCCTCGCAGTTTCCATCGAACGTTAAATAAGGATTTACAGTTGCCATAAGTATATTTTTTTTGATTGTAAATTTAAAAGATTAATTAGGTGTTATAATTTTCAATATTTCAGATTTTCACTAGTATCATAGCTCTTATCGCTTTTTAACCATTTAGTTTCGGCAGTAAACCTTTTTGTCTCAAAAGATAATTCCAATCTATGCAAATACACGCTTTTAGCGGTTCTCTGTCATTGTTTGTCAACTACGTAATTCATTTCAGTTACCCCACAAGTAAATTGATGCATAGTCAATAGTTTTAGTTTTGTTTTGTCGTTGATGCCTGTAAACAGCGGAATGCCTTGCCCAAGAATAATTGGATTAACAAATAGCCAATAGCCGTCGATTAAGTTCTGTTGAATAAGCGAATGTGTTGCTGTTGGGCTACCAAAAAGCAAAATGTCTTTATCTCCCTGTTGTTTTATTTCGTTTATGCTGTCCGCAATGTTGTCGCTAATAATTTTTGTGTTGGTCAAATCTGCACCTTTCATTGTTTTTGATAAAACAACTTTTTGAACTTTGTTATACCACTTTGAATGTTCAATGTCGTGTTTGCTCGCAGTCGGCTCGTTTCCTGCGTTAGGCCAGTAATTTTCCATCATCTCGTAAGTTACTCGTCCATATAATGCAGTATCGCCATCGCTTATCCGATTACCGACATAATCAAAAATTTCCTCATCAACTTTAATCCAATCCATTTCTCCGTTCGGGCCTGCAACAAAACCGTCAAGAGAGATGTGCATAAATGAAATTATCTTTCTCATATTTTATATTGTTGTTTGTGAGTTGTTATCGCCGCTTTACAATAACTGCTATTGTTATTCGTTCTTTCTTTTGCAGGTTCATAGTAATGTATTACCGCACCACCACTAAATGTTTTCGTCGATAAAAAATTAAGAGTCATTCTATCGTTTATATTTTCAAATAATGGCAAACCATTTCCCGCTATAACAGGGTAAATACAAAGTTGCAATTCATCAATTAAATTGAGTTTTAGTAATTGCATAATTAAACTCCGACTGCCTACTAAAATGTCATTACTCCCGCCAATACGGGATTGCTTGAGTTCTGATACCATTTCTTCAAGCGGCTGATTTGACAATTTTGCACTGTGCCAGTCAACATCTTTTAAAGTCTTTGAAAAAACAATTTTTGGAATCCTATCCATTACAACTGCAAAGTCGTCCATTGTTTTTTCGCCCGATGGATTTTTTACCAAAGCTCGCCAGTACTCCATAACCTGATAGGTTATCCGTCCATATAAAACAGCGTCTGCGCTACTTAACAATTCAGCATAATGCTGATGTATTTCTTCATCAGGAATACCTGCCGTGTGGTCGCAAATGCCATCAAGAGTCATATTGATTGCTGCAATTATTTTTCTCATATTTTGCCGTTCAGTTATCCGTCATTTCGATTACTCGAGGCTTGTCGCCTACGATGACCGCTGTCCGTCTTAAATTGTTTTACTTCATTTCAATTGGCGTCTTGTTGCAGGTCGTCATTTAACGAGTTAATGCCTTTCTCTTTAAGTTTAACCAATGCGTCTTTCATCGCTTTAACTTGTTCCTGTGTATGCCCCTGCCAAATCGTAATCTCTCCAATAACCTTAAAAGGATGTATGGAACGATAGGACATCGTAGGATTACCTGCGAATTTTCTATCGGTTAAGTCTGGGTCATTCTCAATTGGTCCAGATGCCTCGACTAAATAAATCCGTTCGCGTCCTGTACCAATAGCAAGTTCTGCTCCCCAAATAGCGGGATCTAATGTTGAAGTAAGGAAAATATACTTCGCATTTATTCCCTGCCCAAAGTTTGAGTTGAAACCGCTTTCAACTAGGTCTCCAAGCTTTAAGTCAGCTTTTGTTCCGTGGAAATAGGTCTGTGCGAAAGGTGTCGCACCTTGCGTACTTGATTGCTGTTCTTTATTGGCTGTTCCCATCGGCTATTATTTTTGTTCGAGATTATAAGTGACTATTTGGTAAGCGTTTTACAATGTTGGCCAACATCCCATTAAAAAAATTGACATGGTGTTTCTTTTGTATAACTTCTTACTTAATTATTAAGTTCAGAAAGTTGTTTAATTAATATTAAAGCCTTTGGGAAAACATCATTGAAATAACTTTCCATATCCAGAGCAACATCCAAAATTACCTGCAATTCTGTACTAGTCTCTGTTTCTTTTCTCAGATAATAAATTTCCTTTGCACCCTGCCAGTTTGATTCGGTTTCCACACCGTCTTTCAATTCTTTTTGATGGGCAAAAACCATTTGCTCATTCTCAATCAATTTCTCAATGTATGAAATCATGCCTCCTCCATCTTGTCCTAAAAACTGAATGGTATTACCTTCCTTTAGCTCGCCCTTATAATAGCTTCCTTCGGCAAACACTTTTGTCCATTTTTTATAAGTTGTGGGGTTCCAGAGCACATCCCATATTTTTTCTCTACCTGAATCGATAAAAATGGAAAAAGATATGGTTTTTAGACTTTTCATCTCTCACTTATTTAGCTTTATCGAAATTAGAAATAGAACCATTAAAACCACTTTACATAGGTCAAGAAATGCTAAGAAGAGACCAGCTCTTTACGAATCCGACTTAAAAAAGTATCTGCGATGCCCAAATGAGAAGCTATATGCTTCAGCGGTGCTTGAAGGATAATTTGTCCATTGACTGTTATTATATTCTAAATTATCAATATCGACGGCTCTATTTTAAATCAATGGAGCAGTGTTTACTGGTGCGTCATTTTTATCGATTGCTATTTTCTTTAGTTCGAAAGCGCATTAAAAATCTTGAGGTAATAGTTTATTATCTTTCATTTTTAATTTCTTCATAGATACTTATAGAAAGATAAGTATCAAAAATCACGTACCTCACGGTTTCATTGCTATTTAGAAACTTAGTTATAATTCATTTTTGTGCATTCTAATAAATGTGATATGACTACTGGAAAAAGTAACATGTTTGCTGAACTCCTCAACAAAATCGAGCAAGGAGATATTCCTGCAGAACTATTCTTAAATCGTCTATTGGAGCTCTTCATTGAATTGAATGAAAAGGTCGATAAGTTGGGGCAAAACATTATTCATCTTTCCGATATCGCTCGTAAGATTTCAGAAATACATTCACTCCATTTCCCAAAGGATGCGCTTGAAAAAGAAAAAAACCTGACAGAAAAATTCCTTGCTGAGATACTGCTTGGAATCCCAAGAAGGCGTAAGAAATAAGTTATCCCTAGATTTTCGGAATAGTTTTATCATTTTTAACGAATTTTAAAAGGTCTTTCAAATAGGTTTCTGTTTCTACTAGGCTTCCATGCCTGTTGGCAGAACAGATTTCGGCCAATGTCCACCCCGCTTTAAATTTCTTTACATTTGAAAAGTGTTTGAAAGAATAAAGCGTATAGTTTTTCTTATGCAATTTGTTGGCTTTCAAACATTTTTGGAATCGATTGTAAGGTGTGTTCTCCCCAATTCTTTTCTCGCTGACTATTGTTGCAGTTGAGCCGAGCAAATAATCGGAGTCTTCATGGGTAGAAAGATTAAGTAACTTTAGTTCGCGGCGTAAACTTGCATCTATACTGATAGGTAGCGACTTTTTATTCTTGGCAATGCTTGCGGGCACTGTAATAACATTCTGCCCAAGGTTGATATGTTTGAGCTGCAGATAACGCAACTCCTTTGGTCTGATACAGGTGTAGTAAATCATCTTAACGAAGAAAAGGCAGTAGTGGTCATGCTCCTCTAACCATTTCATTATTATTTTAAAATCCTTCTCTGAAAAAATCTGATGCGATTCGGTTGCAATCTTTGTTCTAGTCTCAATATCGGTAACCGGATTTTCGGAAATATACTTATTGACTTTCAGATACTTGAAATAGTTGTTTAGGATTATTCTGGAACTGTTATAGGTTACTCCCACCCATTTTGCTTTCTTCTCCATGAAGTTCAAAAATTCAGTGATTTCATAATCCGAAATTTCACTTACCTTTTTATCTTGTCCATAATATGCAATAAACTGGTTAATCTTTGAAAGGTAAGATTGGCGGGATTTTTTTCTTGTCCCCTTTGCAATATGGTATTCTTCAAAGAGGATCTTAGCAGCCTCCAAAGTGAGGGAAGATACCTGTCTTTTTAATTTTTCGTTTGCCTTTTCATTGATTGGACTCCACCCGCCTTCTAATGCAATCTTATAAGCATCACATAATCTGGTAAACTGTAATAGCTTTTATTTTGGGTCTTTGAGTCTATTCAGGTTTTTGGTCAGTCTGAAACGTTCCATCTTCTCGGTCTCTGAATTATGGAAAAAGAATTCCACATACCAGTTGTGTTTGGCCTCTTCCTTTGCCCATGTACTGCCTTTTGGAAGGGTCGTGACCCTTTTTCCCTTGACTAATTTTGGGATTGTATAAGGTATCTCTGGTGCCGCCATATCATCCAAAGATAGGTATTGTGGCAGACTTTTGGCAGAGTAACCATCCGACAACTTACTAAAACGTTGATTATCAGATGTATTACGTGCGTAGGTGGAGAATATCGGATTCGAACCGATCACCTCTTCACTGCCAGCGAAGCGCTCTAGCCAAATGAGCTAATCCCCCAAATTTTAAACTTTCGATCTTCCCAATCGAAAACAATGTGCCATCCCTTCCGACCATCCCTTTCAAGCCGAGCGAAGCGCTCTAGCCAAATGAGCTAATCCCCCAAATTTTAAACTTTCGATCTTCCCAATCGAAAACAATGTGCCATCCCATCCGACCATCCCTTTCAAGCCGAGCCAATAACTTAATTTCTATTGATTTGGGAGAGCAAAAATAACAATTTGTTTGTTTAAAGCAAATAAATTTATCGAGAGAAAGGTTTTAAAATTTAAATATTGATAAAACAATTTCCTTGCTACCGTATTATTAAGGTATGAACATTTTTAAAGCAATTACCGCAGGGTTCATTGGATCACTAACTTTAAATTTTCTCCATTTAAGAGTTAGGCCTCTATCGCTGAACTTCCAAAGCAAGAATTATCTCAATGAGCCGATAAACTTAGATTCCTTTGAACAGATTAATGACCCTTTGATTGACAACAGAGACGATTATGACAAAAACCTGCTCAGCAACATCATTTCAAATACTTTATTTTTTAGCACCATAGGCTTCGGAAAGCCGCAAAACTTTTATTTTAGGGGCTTAACATTAGGCCTTGCCGCCGGACTAAGCGCTGCCAAATGGCCCGATAAGATCAACCTAAAAAAAGAACAAATAGAGATGCGAAAAAAATCTAACGTAACTACGGCGGCTATTTACATTGCTGGTGGATTAGTTACCGCCGCACTTTTATCATTATTAAAGAAGAAGTAATTTATCAGCTACTTTAAATTTTGCTAGCAAAAACTATATCGAACTAAAGATGGAAATATTTCAAAAAAAACTGAACTTAAGAGCCAGAAGTCGTGGGTTTCACTTAATCAGTGATGAAGTTATTTCGGCTATACCAGAAATAAATCACTTAAAAATGGGAATATGTCAGGTTTTTATTCAACATACTTCGGCTTCTTTAACCATCAACGAAAATGCAGATCCGACGGTGCGAGATGATTTCGAAATGTTTTTTAATAAAGTGGCAAAAGAAAACGACACCGCGTACACCCACGATTACGAGGGACCTGATGATATGCCCGCACATCTAAAAGCTGCCATTTTAGGAAGTTCAGTTTCCATACCAATTGCCAATGGAAAGCTGGCTTTGGGCACATGGCAGGGCATATATCTTTGTGAACACAGAAACCATGGCGGCAGTAGAAGTGTTGTGATTTCTGCATGGGGAGTTTAAATGTCGCTTTCTAGCTTTTTCTACTCTAGTCTTTGCGCTTTCACTTTGTTCCTTGCTCTTGGTTCCTTGCTCCCAAATTCAATCTCCTTCTTTAACAATTTTTTGTACCTTTGCACCCGAAGCAGGAATTAAGGGCTTTGTTAGGTGTCTGCACCTACAACATTCTCTCCGCAAGTTAGTCCTTCAATAATTGATCGTTCTAGCTTCTTCAATAAATTTTAATAAAAACATGTTATTTAAAGACTTAAACCTCATTGCGCCCATTTTAAAAGCGCTAGAAACTCAGGGATATACCCAACCTACACCCATTCAAGAACAATCTATCCCAAAAATATTACAGGGTAAGGATTTACTGGGATGTGCGCAAACAGGCACCGGGAAAACCGCGGCATTTGCCATACCGATGCTGCAATTGCTACACGAAAAACACTTAAACACAAAAAGTAAAAACATCAAGGCCCTTATACTTACCCCTACTAGAGAGTTAGCCATTCAAATTGAAGAGAGTTTTAATGCCTATGGCAATAACCTAAACTTGCGTCATTTGGTAATTTTTGGAGGAGTTGGACAGAAGGCACAAACTGATGCGCTTCACCGAGGTGTTGACATATTGGTGGCGACACCCGGTAGATTATTAGATTTGATGAACCAAGGGTTTATCAATTTAAATTCTATAGAAATTTTTGTGTTGGATGAAGCAGACCGAATGTTAGATATGGGTTTTATACACGACGTAAAACGCGTTGTAGCCAAACTTCCAAGTAAACGCCAAACATTATTTTTCTCGGCAACTATGCCAAATGAAATTCAGAAACTGGCCAATACCATTTTAGATAGCCCGGTAAAAGTGGAAGTAACGCCAGAATCTACCACGGCAGAAACCATTAATCAATCTATTTATTTTGTAGATAAGCCAGATAAGAGAAAATTGCTACTTCATCTTTTAGATGATAAAACCATTGAAACTGCATTGGTGTTTACGAGAACTAAACACGGCGCAGATAGAATTGTAAAAGATTTAGGCCATTCTGGAGTTAAAGCAGCAGCAATACACGGCAATAAATCGCAAAACGCGAGGCAACGTGCACTAACACAGTTTAAAGATAAACAAATACGTGTATTGGTGGCGACAGATATTGCCGCGCGGGGCATTGACATCGATCAACTCTCGCACGTTTTTAACTATGAATTGCCAAACATTCCAGAATCTTACGTACACCGAATTGGCAGAACAGGACGTGCAGGGGCAAACGGAACGGCCATTTCATTTTGTGATGCAGAGGAAAATGAGTACTTATTAGACATTCAGAAACTTATAAAAATCACTCTACCTATCGTTGAAGACCATCCCTATCCTTTAAAATGGGATAGTATGTTGGCAAAAACCGAGGTTAAGCGTAAGCCTCAAAGCAGAAACAATACGTCTAACCGCAGTCGTGGAGATGGGAACATGAGCGGAAAACCAAGAAATGCTAGCAATAACCGCAAGTTTAATAGCCGAAGGAAAGATCAGTAAATTCGTCGCTGTGTTAGCGGACATACAAACTAAAAGCCTCGACCCATTTTATGGTGTCGAGGCTTTTGTTTTATACCGGCAATCGGTTTAGTTCTATGTCGTCTGGACTTACAAAAATTAGCGGAACTTTTTCTACGTCCACATAACTGCTATCCAATCCAAAACTTCGCTCTTCAGACAAGCTGAGCTTTTTAAGAATGAAATAGTAATCCATAATGGTCCGCTCGTAAAGGCTTAAATTCGTAAACTTAGAAAGGTGTTTCTCTAAGATAACAAAACGGAAGTCGCCTGTAATTTTATGTTTGTTAAGCGAGGTATATTGGCTTGTTATATCTACCTCTCCATTTTTAACCAAATCTTCTATTACCTTTCTATATAAAAGATTTACCCGCTGTTCTACCCTAAACCCAAGTTTAAAATCGATGCGAATCAGTTTACCTGGAATCAAAAACTCCACTTTATAATCCATGGTATATGGCTCATCTACTACATCTACGTGCACCAGCCAATAAACATCTGCTCTTTTTGGCTCCTTTTGAATTATCGAATAAATGATTTTCGACTCAATTTCTGTTTTAAAATTTGCACTGGTCAAATAAACAAGTTGCGAGGAGTATTTCGGTACCGAGATGTCGTTGCTCAACTCGCTGATGATTTCAAAATAATCCTCTATCTCTACGTATTTTACAAAACGATTTTTAATTTTTCGAGCAGAAAACCAGCTCCACATAATGGTAAACAGAAAAGATCCCAACAACACGGTTACCCAGCCACCGTGCAAAAACTTAGTTAGGTTACTTATTAAAAAAGTACCTTCTATAATAACGTAGGTGATAAAGAAAGCAAAGACCAAATATTTTGGAAAACGCTTACTTCGCAAATAGAAACTCACCAAAACGGTCGTCATAAGCATGGCAATGGTGATGGAAAGCCCGTAAGCGGCGTCCATTCTTTTTGCTTCTTGGAGCAGCAGTACAATGCTACAGCAGCCCAACCAAAGTAGCCAATTTATAGAAGGCACGTAAAGTTGCCCCTTAGAAACTGTAGGATAGTTAATTCTAATTTTTGGCCAAAGGTTTAATCTAACGGCCTCTGCTATTAACGTAAATGACCCACTTATAAGCGCCTGACTAGCTATAACCGCGGCCATGGTAGCCAATACCACCATTGGAATTTGAAACTGATCTGGCACAATTTGGAAAAACGGATTCATTACTGCGCCGGGCTTATATACATCTGCATGTTGTAAAATCCACACCCCCTGACCAAGATAGTTTAAAATAAGGGTTGACTTAACGAAGATCCAGCTGATGCGGATGTTATTCTTTCCGCAATGACCCAAGTCTGAATAAAGCGCTTCTGCTCCTGTAGTACATAGAAAAACACCTCCCAATATTAAAAATGCAAGCTTATCATTAAACAATAAATGCAAGGCATAATAGGGATTGAATGCCTTTAGAATGGTCGGGTCTTTAAGTATAAAGCCAACACCCAAAATGCCCAGCACGGCAAACCATACAAACATAATCGGCCCAAACAGTTTGCCAACCAGATTAGTGCCAAATTGTTGAATGATAAATAGAATAGTTAAAATGGCAAGAACTATTGGGATAACCGGAACATTGAATTTATTTGTAAGTCCTTCTATTGCCGATGTTACCGTAATACTCGGTGTAATAACTCCGTCTGCCAGCAAAGCACAGCCGCCCACAATTGCGGGAATCACCAGCCATCGGGCTTTCTTTCTAACAAGAGAAAAAAGAGAAAAGATACCACCTTCTCCCTTATTATCTGCCCGAAGCGTAATAATAACGTACTTAATGGTGGTTTGCAGCGTGAGTGTCCAAATAATACAGGATAGAACCCCAAGTACATTTAGCTGAGTAATGTTTTGATTACCGTCAAGAATGGTTGTAAAAATTGCATTTAAGGTATACAATGGCGATGTGCCTATATCGCCAAAAACGATACCTAAACTGATCAGTACACCACCTGCGGTTAACGCATTAACATGTTTGTGATTCGACAACTTTATTTAATTTTTTGCAAAAGTAAAAAACTAAAACTATTTAACAGCTAATTATTTGGTATTTTTAGGCAACCAACGTTTAAGTGACTGTTAAATTGTGTTAAATAAAACCAATGCCTGCTAGTCTATGGTTTCTTAATGTTTTAATTGATATATTTGTTATCGAAATTTGATGAAACTCTACTCCAAAGTAACGCTACGTGCCGCAATTGCATGCATTTTTTGCATGATTTTATGCTGTGGATTAGATTCTTGGTCTCAACAAATAGATAGTGTTAGAATAAGTTGGACAACTAGAACCAAGCGCGCAAGCAGAATTCCAGAAATTAAAGCCAACATTCAGCCGTACCGCCCTTTCTTTAACAACGCTATTGGATCCACTTTTTTCAATGCGTATTCTATTACGCCAAAGCCAGCTCCTCAAAACATTGGCGCCGAGAAATTACTTACAATTGTTAAAATTTATCCAAATCCGGTAGAGAGCCAGCTAAATATTGTACTGGCCATAGCTAAAGACAATACTCCCGTTACCATAAAAATAATGGATTTACTGGGCAATGAAGTGGTTACGTTAAGTAATGAAAAGTTGCCCGCAGGCGAGCAAACAAAAACTTTTTCCATTCCAACTAGAATGAATCCTGGAATCTATTTTTTAAAGGTAACCGCAGGTTCTGAAAGCCAAATTAAACGCATTTCGGTTTTATAAGCCCAATATCTTTTCTAATTTTGGAAATAAATCGATTGTTCCTATCGCTTTCATTTTTTTAGCACACCATGAAAATCATCGCCATTGGCAGAAATTATGCCGAACATGCCAAAGAATTAAACAATCCGGTTCCAACTGTACCCGTCATTTTCCTAAAGCCAGATACGGCGCTCCTTAAAGATAACAAACCTTTTTACCTTCCCGATTTTTCTACTGACATTCATTTCGAACTGGAAGTTGTTTTAAAAATTGCAAAAGAAGGCAAGCACATTGCCGAGAAATTCGCTACCAACTATTTCGATGAAATTGCCTTGGGTATAGATTTTACCGCGAGGGATATCCAAAACAAGCACAAGGAAAAAGGCCTGCCTTGGGAGCTTGCAAAAGCTTTTGATCATTCGGCGCCCATTAGTTCTTTTATACCTAAAGCTAATTTAGGCGATTTGTATAACCTAAATTTTGAGCTTCAGGTTAATGGCAAGACACGACAGAAAGGAAATACCAAGGATTTGCTTTTCTCTTTCGAAAAAATTATTGCGTTTGTTTCTCAGTACATTACCTTAAAAAAAGGAGATTTAATTTTTACAGGAACGCCCGAAGGTGTTGGGCAAGTGCATAAAGGCGATAGATTGGAAGCTTGGCTAATGGACAATCAACTTTTAAACTTCGAAGTAAAATAAATGCTGAACGTGAAAAAACATCAATCCTATTATTCCATTGTATTTCTTTCGATAATTTGTATGTTCCTGGCCCGCGCGCCGCTGCAAGCACAACAGATTTTTAGCGGCAAAGCCTATCCGCTTACTTACTTTAGGCAACCTTTAGACATTTCGCCCCCAGCTTTGGCCGGATCTTTTGGAGAGTTACGTGCAAACCACTTCCATTCTGGTATAGATTTTAGAACAAATCAGCGAGAAGGTTATCCTGTTTACGCTGTCGCGGATGGCTATATTTCTAGGTTACGAGTGCAAAACAGCGGATTTGGCCAAGCGCTGTACATCAATCATCCCAATGGATATACTTCGGTTTATGGACATTTGCAGCGTTTTTCTCCAAAAATTGCAGCAATTGTAAAAAACCTGCAATATCAAGGTAAAACCTTTGAGCTAGACAATTATCCGAATGAGACGTTAATTCCCATTCGCAAAGGCGAGGTAATAGCCTATTCTGGTAACAGGGGAAGTTCTGGCGGGCCACATTTGCATTTTGAAATTAGAGACAGCAAAACCGAAGAGACCATAAATCCGCAATTTTTTGGGATCATCATTCCCGATAACATCCCGCCCGTAATCCATGGGCTCTACTTTTATCGGTTAAACGGCAGGCATTTCGATCAAAATATCCCAAAACAAAGCATTCCAATAATCGGCTCGAATGGCAACTATTCTTCAAAGGCTGTGCTAAATCTATCTGGCGAAATTGGCTTTGGAATTGTAGCGACAGATAGGCACAATGGCAAATCGGGCACCAATGGGGTGTATTCTATCCAGCTTCAAGTAGATGGGAAAACAGTATTCACTTCTGCTTTAGAGCGTTTTGCATTCGAAAATAGTAGAGCAGTTAATGCACATATAGATTATCCAAGCTACTTAAAGACCAGGGTAAAAATTCAGAAGAGTTTTGTAGAACCTGGCAATCCGCTGCAAATTTATAGCAATTTGGTTAATGGTGGTAGAATACTTTTTACCAATGGAGAAACGCATCAACTAAAATACATCGTTACAGACGCCACAGGAAATGCATCGGTAGTGCAATTTAGCGCAAAAGCTGCAAAAGAAAACTACGTACCAGCAGCAGAAATGCCCGGAACTATATTTAAATATAGTCAAGAAAAATAAATTTAATAATGATCATGTAGACATCATCTTCCCACAAGGCACACTTTATAGCGATTTAAACTTTAGCTTTAAAGAATTACCAAAAGTAACGTCTCATGCTTTTTCTAATGTTTACCAAGTATGCGATAAATTCATCCCGCTGCATACGGGTTTTAAGCTCGCCATCAAGGCCGATGGATTACCCCTGCACCTCCAAGAAAAAGCACTTGTTGTAAGTACAAGTGGTGCTTCGCAAGGTGGGAGTTTCGAAAATGGATATGTTCGCTCAATGCCAAAAACTTTTGGCAGTTTCTATATCAGTGTAGATACGTTAGCACCAACCATTGTTCCATTAAATATTTCGCAAGGAAAAAACATGGCCGATGTACCTAAAATGCGCTTTAAAATTAGAGACAACCTATCGGGAATAAAAAGCTTTAATGGTTATATAGACGATAGATGGGTGCTGATGGAGTTTGACGCCAAAACTGCTACGCTCTGGTATAGCTTTGATGACAAAATAACTAAAGGAAAACATACTTTAAATTTGGTTGTTTCTGATATGAAAGACAACCTTAAAGAATATAAAATCGATTTTTTTAGGTAGTAAATTAAAAATCAGTAAAAATGGAAGAATTAAAAATTGGCGATAAAGCGCCAGAAATAGAAGCAAAAGACCAAAATGGAGCGCCCATTTCTTTAAATGCTTATAAGGGCAAAACGGTAGTTTTATATTTTTATCCAAAAGACGACACGCCAGGTTGCACAGCCGAAGCATGCGATTTTAGAGACAATTATCATGGATTGCAAGCAAAGGATATTGTAGTTTTGGGCGTAAGCGTAGACGACGAAAACTCACATAAAAAATTTATCACAAAACATAGCCTGCCCTTTCCACTACTTGCAGATACAGACCATAAGGTGGTGAATGACTATGGCGTGTGGGGAGAAAAGAACATGTATGGAAAAAAATACATGGGCATTTCTCGGAGCACCTTTGTAATAAACAAACAAGGCATCATCCAACACATCATTAAAAAAGTGGATACCAAGAACGCTTCTCAACAAGTATTAGAATTAATTGGCCAGTAATTAGGCAATAAAGCTTATTATATTACCTTTGATAAATAGAATTTTTTAAATGAAACACACGATAAAAGAATTAGAGGATATCGCTTCGCAAATTAGAAGAGACATCATCCGTATGGTTTATGGTGCACAATCTGGCCACCCTGGTGGTTCTTTGGGCTGCGCCGATTTTTTTACTGCGCTTTACTTCGAGGTTTTAAACCATCGAGATAAATTTGAAATGGACGGCAATAACGAAGATATTTTCTTCTTATCCAATGGCCACATTTCTCCGGTTTGGTACAGCACATTAGCTAGATCAGGTTACTTCGACATTAAGGAGCTGGCTACTTATAGAATGTTAAACTCTAGGGTTCAGGGCCACCCAACTACACACGAGGGCTTGCCAGGCATTAGGGTTGCTTCTGGATCGCTGGGTCAAGGAATGTCTGTAGCCATAGGGGCAGCCTTAGCCAAAAGATTAAACGAAGACAAATCTTACATTTATTCGTTACATGGCGATGGCGAATTGCAAGAAGGACAAAACTGGGAAGCAGCAATGTTTGCACCCTTTCATAAATTAGACCGATTAATTTGCACCGTAGATTATAACGGGCAACAAATTGATGGACCAACTAAAGATGTACTTTCTCTAGATAGCCTACAAGATAAATTTGAAGCATTCGGTTGGCACGTAATCAATACAGACGGCAATAACATGACCGCGATTTTAGAAGGCCTGCACTTTGCTAAAACCTTAACAGGCAAGGGCAAGCCTATTTTAAATTTAATGAGCACGCAAATGGGCGCTGGAGTAGACTATATGGAAGGCTCGCACAAATGGCATGGTTCTGCTCCAGATAAGGGACAAATGGAAATTGCATTGGCACAACTCCCAGAAACTTTGGGCGATTATTAACCCCCGACCCCCTAAAGGAAGAGATATAGCAAAGCATTAATCCTCATAATCCCGAAGGGGGAAAATATTAATTTTACACCATAAATAAAACCAGCCCCCTTTAGGGGTTTGGGGTAAAAACAAAGACATCGTGAAAAAATATACATACACAGAAAAAAAAGATACCCGTTCTGGATTTGGCGTTGGACTGCATGAGGCAGGAAAGAAGAATGAGAACGTTGTTGCGTTATGCGCAGATTTGGTAGGCTCTCTTAAAATGGAAGATTTTATAGAAGATTTTCCAGAGCGCTTTTTCCAAATGGGCATTGCAGAGGCTAATATGATGGGCGTCGCCGCAGGCTTAACCATTGGCGGAAAGATTCCTTTTACAGGTACTTTTGCAAATTTCTCAACTGGTAGGGTTTATGATCAAATTAGACAATCTATAGCCTATTCTAACAAAAATGTAAAGATTTGCGCGTCGCACGCTGGGTTAACGCTAGGCGAGGATGGCGCAACACACCAAATTTTAGAAGACATTGGTTTGATGAAAATGTTGCCAGGCATGGTGGTTATCAATCCTTGTGATTACAATCAAACTAAAGCCGCAACCTTGGCTATTGCAGAATATGAAGGTCCTGTTTACCTACGTTTCGGCAGACCAAAATGGCCGGTGTTTACAGATCCAGACCAAAAATTTGAAATAGGAAAAGCTTGGATGGTAAACGAAGGAAAAGACGTAACCATTATTGCTACCGGCCATTTGGTATGGAAAGCTATAGAAGCTGGTGAAAAATTAGCAGAACTTGGTATTGATGCAGAAATTATAAATATCCACACCATTAAACCTTTAGATGATGCAGCTATCTTAAAGTCGGTAAAGAAAACAGGTTGTGTGGTTACTTGTGAGGAACACAACAAATTTGGTGGTTTAGGTGAAAGTGTTGCTAGATTATTGGTTACCGAATTACCTGCCCCGCAAGAATTTGTTGCTGTAGATGATAGTTTTGGCGAGAGCGGAACAGCAGATCAGTTGATGGCGAAATATCATTTAGATTCTGTTGACATTGTTAAAGCTGTACAAAAAGTAATCGAAAGGAAAAAATAAGGAGTTACAAAATACAATTAAGCCGCCAATGCACCAAACTTACAAGTAATTGCGTTGGTGGCTTTTATATCTTTAATAGATACTAAAAGCAATTGATGAAAGTAGTAGAAGACGCTGATATCATCTCTATGTTTGCCATAGAGAAAACAAAAAATGAGGCGTTCAACCTGCTTGTACAAAAATATCAGCAAAAAATTTACTGGCACATTAGGCGCTTGGTGTTAAACCACGATGATAGTGATGACCTTATCCAAGAGGTTTTTGTTAAGGTTTGGAAAAACCTAGACAAGTTTAGAAACGATTCTCAACTCTACACTTGGATATACCGCATTGCCACCAATGAATCTATTACATTCTTAAACAAACAAAAAAAGCACAGAAACATTCCGTTAGATGACGTATCGCCAGAGTTGGCAAAGAATTTAACCGCTTCATCGTATTTTAATGGTGATAAATTGGAACTTAAGCTCCAAAAGGCAATCCTAACATTACCCGAAAAACAGCGTCTTATTTTTAACATGAAATACTTCGACGATTTAAAATACGAGGAGATTTCTCAAATTTTGGGTACGTCTGTTGGGGCTTTAAAGGCTTCGTTCCACATTGCGGCAAAAAAAATCGAGGCAATCATCACAAATGACGAGATAGACTTTTAAACCTTTTGATGTTTAATGTATCCATAGATTTGCAATGAATAAAGAAATAGAAAATAACGAATGGATTGAACTAGCGCCGTCTTTAGCAAAGATGAATAGGCGCAATCCGTTTGCTACACCTATAAACTATTTTGAAACGTTAGAGCAGCAAACGAACAATGCTATTTTTCTAGCTGAAATGGCCGAGAACAAGCACAACTATGGCTTAGAAGTGCCAGAAGACTATTTTTTAACGCTTTTTACAAATATTGGCACAACAATAAAACTGACCGAAAAAATTAAGTCCGAATCGGCATTTGAAGTTCCGGCTGATTATTTCTCCCAATTACAAGATAAGCTTGCAGCAAAAACTGCCCCTCGTAAAGCCACTACAAAACCTAAAATAGTTAGACTTTGGCATAAAAATTTGGTTAAATATGCCAGTGCTGCTTGTCTGGTGCTCGTTTCATCTTTTGGAATTTATTATTACAACCAACATGTCGATTTAATGCCTGAAGTCTCTGCGACAGAAACAACGCAAGATCAGTTTTTATATGATATTGACGAAAGCACCATCATTCAGCAAATTAACACAGAACAGCCTGTAGAAAGCAAAAACGTATCTGCCACAGATACTGAGATGGAGAATTATCTGTTAAACCATTATACCACGACTGAACTTGCACAGGAATTATAGAAATACGATGAAAAATTTTATTTGCGCTTTACTGTTTATCTCCATCCCTACCATTCTCTGGGCGCAGAGGCCAAAGCCAGGGGAAATAGAAAGCATGAAAATCGCCTTTTTTACCAGCAAATTAGATCTCTCGCCCCAGGAGGCAAAAGTATTTTGGCCCATTTATAACGACATGCAAGCCGAGCAATCAAGCCTGCGCAAAGAGCGAATGAAAAAAATGATTTCGTTTAAAAAAGTAGATGAGATAGATAATTTGAGCGACTCGCAAGTGCAAAGCTTGATAACGAGCGAATTTGACTTTAAACAAAGAGAGCTCGACACCGAGAAAAAGTATTACAATAAACTGCGTGCTGCCCTACCCATAAAAACCGTAGGCAAATATTATCGGGCACTAGAAGGTTTTAAAAGAGAATTGTTAAATAAATACCGTAATCACCATTAATCTTCGGTTTTGTAGATAAAAAATTAGATCCTTGTAATGCGATTAATTAAGCAGCCGCTGCCCCGCTAGTAGAAAAAAGCTCTTCTCTCATTTTGGGTTTTGTGCTTCTTAAAATAAAAAATAATTTTTGCTGCAATTAATTTTGCCGTGCAAAAAAACTTCTAAGCAATACAGCCTTTAAAATTCCATCAAATACGCTTTTATAAAATCATCTATTTCACCATCTAAAACCGCCTGTGGATTGCTTGTTTGATAATTGGTGCGATGATCTTTCACTCTCCTATCGTCTAACACATAACTGCGAATTTGCGATCCCCACTCAATTTTCTTTTTAGAACCTTCAATAGCTGCCGTTTCTTCTGCACGTTTGCGTTCTTCCAGCTCATACAATTGAGATTTTAAAAGCCTAATGGCATTTTCCTTATTTTGCAACTGCGATCTCGACTCTTGGTTCTTTATAATAATGCCCGAAGGTTTGTGGTACAACCTAACAGCGGTTTCTACTTTATTAACGTTCTGCCCACCAGCACCACCTGCTCTAAAGGTCTCGAACTCTATATCGCCCGGATTTACGTCAATTTCTATGGTATCATCTACCAAAGGATAGACGTAAACCGATGCGAAAGAAGTGTGCCTGCGTGCATTACTATCAAACGGAGAAATGCGCACCAATCGATGAACCCCATTTTCTCCTTTTAAATAACCGTAGCTAAAATCGCCCTCAAACTGAATGGTTACCGTTTTAATGCCCGCCACATCGCCATCTTGCCTATCTTGCTCGGTAACTTTGTAGCCGTTCTTCTCGCCCCACATTAAGTACATGCGCATAAGCATCGCAGCCCAATCGCAACTTTCGGTGCCGCCAGCACCAGCTGTAATCTGCATAACTGCAGAAAGCTGGTCTTGTTTGCTGCTCAACATATTTTTCAGCTCCAAACTGGTTAAAGAATCTAGCGCACCGTCAAACTGCTCTTGCATTTCTGCTTCTTCTGCTTCGCCTGCTTGAAAAAAATCGTGCATTACCGCAGCGTCTTCTACTAGCGCATTGGTTTCTTCCCAGCCATCGGTCCATTTTTTCAATACACTAATGTCGGCAAGGATTTTTTCGGCTTTCTTAGGGTCGTCCCAAAAATTGGGTGCCATGGTAAGCTTCTGTTCCTCTCTTATTTGATAAAGTTTCTCATCGACGTCAAAGATGCCTCCTCAGAGACGTTATTCTGTCTCTTAAATCCTGAATTTGTTCTTTTGTCATAGCCGCAAAGATACTGGTTTTTCGAGTATCTTAAGCGCATGTTAGAGATTTCTGGTTTAAAAAAAAGCAGATAAAAATCTATATCTTTGCAACAGAAACTTACAACACAGTAGGTTTAGTTAATTTATATGCTTTGGAAAATCTAAAAGAAAGTAACCGAAATAAAAAGAGCGAGTTACATCCGCGCAACCGTCACCGCGCACGTTATAATTTTAAGCAGCTTACTGCAAATTTTAAAGAACTTAGGCAATTCGTATTTAAAAACGACCATGGCGATGAGTCCATCGATTTTGCTGACCAAAAAGCTGTTAAAGCACTAAATCAAGCATTACTAAAGCAATTTTACAACATTGCACATTGGGATATTCCACAAGATTATCTTTGCCCACCCATACCTGGGCGCGCAGATTATATTCATTATGTAGCAGATTTACTGGGTTCTAGCAACAAGGGCAAAATTCCCAGTGGTAGCGATATAAAAGTGCTAGACGTTGGCGTTGGTGCAAATTGCATTTACCCCATTGTTGGTCATCAAGAATACGGTTGGAGTTTTGTTGGAACTGATATAGACCAACATTCTGTCGATTCTGCAAAACGCATAGTAGAGCACAACAAAGATTTAAAAGATACTATAGAAATTCGCCTACAGAGCTCTAGAATGGGCACGTTTAGAGGCGTTGTAAAAGCTACAGAACAATTCGATGTTACGATTTGCAACCCACCATTTCATTCATCTTTAAAAGAAGCTGAGCAGGGTACACGCCAAAAGTGGAAGAACTTAAAAAGCGGTGGAGAAATTAAACATGTATTAAATTTTGGCGGAAACAAGG
The DNA here is from genome assembly GCF_040547165.1 of Pedobacter sp. UYP30. Lineage (NCBI taxonomy): Bacteria > Pseudomonadati > Bacteroidota > Sphingobacteriia > Sphingobacteriales > Sphingobacteriaceae > Pedobacter > Pedobacter sp. UYP30. The sequence continues at coordinate 56,585 of NZ_JBEPPD010000005.1, forward strand.
CAGAGCTTTGGTGCCCTGGCGGCGAACGGGCTTTTGTAGAGCAAATGATTATCCAGAGCGCTGAAATGCCAAACAAAAGCTTGTGGTTTACATCGTTGCTTAGCAAGGGCGCAAACCTAAAGAAGATTTATAATTCTTTAGTTAGGGTAAATGCTTTTGAAGTGCGGACGGTACAAATGGAACAAGGGCAAAAAATAAGTCGGTTTGTGGCTTGGACTTTCCAAGATGATAAAGCACAAGCAGAATGGGCGAAACGGTGGAAGATTGCTTAGGGCTAGAGTTTAACATTCTATAAAAGAATCTACGAATTATGGACGCACTACATTTATTGGATTTAATCCAAAAAGGCGAGTCAAGCGTTGTACAGTTTAAAGTCCGCGTTAATGATGATTACAAAATAGGCACAGAAATGGTTGCGTTTTCTAACACAAAGGGCGGATTAATTATTATCGGGGTTGACGATAAGACGGGCATTATTAACGGGTTATCATTTGAAGAAATCACAGAGACCAATAGACTTTTAGCTAATGCAGCTTCTGATAATGTGAAAGCTCAAATTTTTATTGAAACGGAAACCGTAAAAGTAGAAAACAACAATGTTATTGTTGCTACTGTAGCTGAGGGACAGAGCAAACCTCACACAGATAATAAGGGAATAATTTGGTTAAAAAACGGTTCGGACAAACGAAAGGTTGTGGCAAGAGAAGAAATGGCAAGGCTGTTACAGAGTAGCGGGAGCCTCTATGCAGACGAAACACTTGTAAACGGAACAACGATAAATGATATTGATGAAGAGCTCTTTGGAGATTTTATAACCGCAAAAACCAAAAAAACTATCGAAGAATTGGGCCAATCGACTTCGAAGGTTCTTTCTAATCTTGGAATGATAAAAGAAGGAAAGCTTAGTCTTGCCGGACTATTATTATTTGGTAAAAACCCTCAACAATTTAGACCAACCTTTACGGTACAATGTGTTTCATTTGTTGGAGATGATATAAGCTCAAAGGAGTACCGAGACAAAGAAGATCCGTTCACGGGAAATCTAAGAGAAATCTATAAAAAAACACTTTCGTTTATTACCCGAAACTTAAAGAAAATACAGTCAAAAAAAGGATTTAATTCTTTGGCCGAATTAGAAATACCCGTCGAGGCAATTGAAGAATTACTAATTAATGCATTAATTCATAGAGATTACTTTATTTTATCTAGCATTAAAGTCTTCATATTTGATAATAGAATAGAAATTATTAGTCCTGGTAAACTTCCTAACACGTTAACAATTGATAACATAAAAGTTGGGACATCCATTCCGAGAAATCCAATATTGTTTACAAATGCCAGATATATCCTTCCATTTGTAGGTGTGGGTAGCGGAATACCTAGAGCAATTGAGAGTTCCCCGGATCTGGATTTAATTAACGATACTGGAAGAGAAATGTTCATAGCAGTAATAAAACGACCCAAATAAACGCCTTATAGGTTAGAACCATGCAAATGGAGGAAGGGCAAAAAATAAGTCGGTTTGTGGCTTGGACTTTCCAAGATGATAAAGCACAAGCAGAATGAGCGAAACGGGGGAAATAACTGGGTTAGGTGAATTAAAAAGAACTTCGCCAACGGCTCTGAAAAACTTCAAAGCCAGGTTTAGCAGCGATGATTGTAGATACCGAAACGAGTTCGGCATGAAACTTAAAAACATTATCCTCAGAGAGATGGCCATGCCGCTGTCATCGAAAGGACAAAACCGTTAAGTTACTAGCATTGCCCCAACTCCTCCTTTAAAAGCTCTGTAGGAGCGACCGAAATAATAGCGGTGGGTTTCAACCCATCGCACAACGGAGCAAAGCGCTAACGATGGAAGTGATATCCTTTTTTTGGCTTCTTTTGCCAAAAAAAGATAAAACGGACAGCGTGTTAAAGCGCCCAAATAATTCTTTAACAGATAGTTATATTTTACCCCGAAAATACTATCTTTAAGCATGAGGAAACCTGTTCTTCTCCTTTTGGCTGTTTTCGCTTCTATCCTATTCAGTTCTTGGGGATTTTTTGCGCATCAAAAGATTAACCATACCGCAGTTTTTACCCTACCTAGCGGGATGATCGGATTCTACAAACGAAACATTGTTTACCTGACAGAACATGCGGTAGATCCTGACAAACGCAGGTACATTGATACAGCAGAGGCGCCAAGGCATTATTTGGATGTAGAAAATTTTGAGGAAAACATAGACAGTATTCCCAAAAAGTGGAAAGATGCTGTTGCCAAATATGGCAGGGAGAAGTTGCATGAGGATGGCGAAGTGCCTTGGCAGATACAGAAAACCTATTACCGTTTGGTTAATGCTTTTAAAACGCTAGATTCTGCTCGGATTTTAAAGTATTCGGCAGATTTAGGCCACTATGTTGCAGATGCGCACGTGCCGTTGCACACTACCAACAACCACAACGGCCAATTGACAAATCAAGTAGGCATTCATGGCTTTTGGGAGAGCCGTTTACCCGAACTTTTTGCAAAAAATTATAACCTTTTTGTGGGCAAGGCCAACTATATTGAAGATCCGTTGGCAGAGGCTTGGAAAATTGTAAAGCACAGCCATAGTTTGGTAGATAGTGTGCTTAAGTTAGAAGCAGGGCTAAATTCTACTTTCCCATCCGACCAAAAATATGATTATTCTGAGCGCAATAATGTGGTGCTTAAACAATATTCATTGGCATACTCAAAGGCATACCAAGATAAAATGGCCGGCATGGTAGAAAAACAAATGCGTGCTTCTATTTTAGAAGTAGGTAGCTTTTGGTTTTCTGCTTGGGTAGATGCCGGGCAGCCCGAACTTAAAAATTTAGTGCTAACGCCGCTTACCGAAGATGAAGAGCTAGCAATACCAACATTTCCAAAATTAAACGAATTCATTAGACAAGAGAAGTAAGCAGTATTACCAACTAGAGTTCTTCTTCCATCATTGCCGCTACTTTTTTTGGCTTCATCTTACTTTTAACTGCGGCCCATATAGCTGGAACAAAGGTTACCACGGCAATAAAAATAATTACGAGTTCGAAGTTGTTTTTTATAAAAGGAATCTGACCTAGCAAAAAGCCACTAAACAGCAAAAGAATTATCCATGTAACACCGCCTATTACGTTGTAAAACGTAAATCTACCAAAAGGCATCTTTGCAATTCCCGCAACAAAAGGTGCGATTGTTCTAAAAATAGGGAGAAACCTACTTAAGATAACTGCTTTTCCACCGTGCTTTTCGAAAAATTCGTGAGACTGGTGGTAGTATTTTAATTTTAAGATTTTATTTTTCTCTTTAAAAACGCCTGCGCCCAACACTGTTCCTAATTTATAATTAACAGAATTACCAAGTATGGCGGCAACCATTAAAATAACAGCCATAAGCCAAATGTTTAACCCGGTGCTTCCACCTGCAATTAGAGCGCCCATGGCAAATAGCAAAGAGTCTCCAGGCAAGAAAGGAGTAACCACAAATCCTGTTTCTGCAAAAATGATAAGGAACAAAATAAGGTAAGTCCATGTTTGGTAGTTACGCACAATCTCTGCTAAATGCACATCTATGTGCAATATAAAGTCTAGTAGCTGTCTTAATAGTTCCAATATTTCTGATTTTTAGTTTAAGATTTTGGGTAGATAACGAAAAAAATTAGATTTAATTTTCTGAGATTAACCTAGTTTGCATCGCTCCGGTAACAGATCCGTCAATTAAAATAGTGTATACCTTTCCCTTATATAATTTACTGCCAGCCACACTGTCTACTCTTGTAGAATCAACCTGATGAAAATACAAGCGAGTAAGTGCAGGATCTAGTTTCACATATCCAATTTTTTCACCGTAACCAATACTCGTCGTTGGAAGCACCATTGAACTGTCTCTAACCGAAACTTTGGAGCCCAAGGTATATCCTAAATTGATGATGAAAACCTTTGCCTTATCAGGATCTGGCGTTATATCATCTTGTTTGATGTAGAGCAACGAATCTTTTGCCGAACTTTTTGTGTAAAAAACAGAATAGTTTTTACCAATGTTAAAGCTAGATTCTATACTGGCGTTAGGCCCAGCTCCAGGAGATGCTGTATTTTTAGCAGTTACATTATACTTAATCGCGGAATCGCCGGGCACTATTACATAAGGCGTATTTGCACCATAAGCAACTTGAGAGCCATAACGATCCGCCCCTAAATAAAAATCTTGTGACTTGCTATTTTGTACTGTGTTATAGAATTTAACTTTGGCATCGCCTTTAATAAAATCGCTGTTTTTTATGCATGAGGAGATAAAAAGCGCAGAAAACACCATTAGCAGAAGGCCAAGAACAACGCCAAATTTATTTTTCATCTCACATGAGCTAGTATTCTGCACAAAGATAACACAAGAATTTAAATAGGCTCAAGATTAGAAAAATTTGACCATAAAAAAGGATTCGAGTTTTTCGAATCCTTTTTTCTATAAACTGTATGATAACGCTCTAGTAGCTATTGTTAAGCATTACTGGCATTACCAACATTAACACATCTTCGTTTTCGTCGTTGCTTTGTGGGATCAATAAACCTGCTCTGTTAGAGGTAGAAAGTTCTAGTGTAACTTCATCACCGCTAATATTGCTCAACATTTCTATCAAGAAACGGGCGTTAAAACCAATTTCCATGTCTTCGCCATCGTATTGACAACTCAACCTTTCGTGTGCCTCATTTGCAAAATCTAAATCCTCTGAAGAGATGTTCAGCTCGCTACCATTAATTTTCAACCTCACTTGGTGCGTTGTTTTGTTTGCAAAAATAACTACACGACGCAAGGTGTTTAAAAATAAACTTCTATCAATAACCAATTTATTTGGATTGTTGGTTGGGATAACGGCTTCGTAATCTGGATAACGCTCATCTATCAACCTACAAATAAGGTTGATGTTTTCGAATTTGAAAAATGCACTTGTAGCATTATAATCTACAGATACATTAATATCTGTAGTAGGCAATGCGGCTTTTAACAGCGTTAATGCTTTTTTTGGCAAAATAAACGAAGTGGCTTTTTCTGCTTTCGCATCCATACGACGGTAACGAACCAGCTTGTGCGCATCGGTTGCTACAAATGTGATGTTTTCTGGAGAAAGCTGACAAAATATACCAGTCATTGCAGGTCTAAGCTCATCATTGCTTACCGCAAAAATGGTTTTTGTAATGGCTTCGTTTAGTACCGATGCGGGTAAATTTACCGATGATGCATTTTCTACCACGGGTATTTTTGGAAAATCGTCTCCGTTTTCTCCGCTAAGCTTATACTTTCCATCGCCCGCGCTAATTTCTATCGCAAAGGTTGTATCATCTATGTTAAATGAAATAGGTTGATCTGGTAGTGTCTTTAACGTATCGAGCAAAATTTTAGAAGGCACTGCAACTTTGCCATCTTCTTTAGAGTCTACCGCCATAGCCGTGGTCATGCTGGTTTGTAGATCTGTTGCAGAAATGGTTAAATTGCCTTCTTTAATCTCGAAAAGAAAGTTTTCTAATATCGGTAAAACGGTACTACTACTTGCAGCGCCATTAACGGTTTGTAAATGCTTTAAAAGGGTCGATGTGGATACTATAAATCTCATGATCTTGTTTAGTCTTCCTCAAAAATATAAAAATTATCTTGCGTACCTGTATTTGCGGTAATAATGTTGAAAAATTGCGAATAAAACTAACAACAAGAGTGGCGCAACAACATTAATAAACTGCCATTTCCCTTTTTCTGTCCTAATTTTCTCTTTATCCAACAACCTAATCTTAAGTTTTTTGTTTCTTAAAGTAATCAAATTATCGGCATCGGTAAAATAATCGACTATGTTTTGAAGCAAAATTTTATTGCCATAGGTTTTTTGTGTATACCTATCAAAACCTAGGGCCAATGGCGAATTGTCTTTCTCTACCACCTGATTTTTAAACACATCGCCATCTCCAATAACCACCATTTTTGCAGCTTTAATTTTAAGCGGCATGGGGTAAGCTGCCTTTATACCATTGGGCAGTGGCCTGCCTGCAAATACAGAAGGGAAACTACCTTCTAACAAAACCGCCACATGTTGCGGTATATGGCTAAACTTTTTAGGATCTGGTTGCTCTGCAACCATGTTTAAACTAAACAGTTTAGGTGCATCAAACACCCTATTATATTCAGATGTGTTTAATAGAAATCGCTTTCTAATTCCCTTAACGCCGATGGTATCTACGGTACTTGGAAACTCAGACTTTATCCCATCGAGTTTTTTTGCCAGGGCAACTGAGCTATCTGGAATTAAAATAGGGTAATATAGCCAGGGCACCAATTGAATTTGGCTCTGCCCGCCAACATTGCCCGTGGCAACCGGAATTTCGCCACAGTTTACATCGGCAATGATATTATAATTTATTCTAGCTCCATATATAAAAAGCATGTCGTTTAGGTTCAGGTCGTTGCCCGCCACCATTTGTCCATTTCGCCCTCTAAGGCTATCCAATTCGGCATTTACCTGATCTATGCTCCAAATTACGCGCCCACCATTCAACACAAAATAATTTATTTTATATTTTTCGGCCTCGCTAAACGGCTTTTTCGGTTTTGCGATAACCAAAACTTTCAACGCATCTAAACCCGCTTTAGTTATGGTGTTTAAATCTACCCTGCCAACTACATAACTGTTAGAAAGCGTATGAAGGGCGTCATAAAGTTGCAAATCGCTCAGCTCGCCATTGCTTTCTGTAAAACCAATACGCGGATTAACGCCGCTAAACAACTTTTTTAAGCCAGAGGTAAACGTGTATTCTAAGTTTTCTATAGATTGGTTAATGTTTTCATCATAACTTTTTCCGGTATCAAAATTTTGGAATAACCTAACGGGATACTGCTTTCCATCTGCCTCTAGCATGGCCATTGGAAAGACCAATTTTTGGGTAAGCCCACTTTCTGTCTTAACACTCAAATTGGTAGCTTCTATTCCATTTTGATAGAGGTTGTTCACTACTGTATCTTGCGCTTTGGTGCTTAAACCCGCTAGTGGATCTACAAAAACAATCTTTACAGTACCTGTTGAGTAGCTTTTATACTCTGCAAGCAAATCTTTTACACTGGTTTGTAACCGCTTAAAAGCAGGTGGCAAGGCTCCATCTAAAAAAACGGTAATGGTAATCGGCTTTTTGTTCTCATGCAGCAGCTTCTTGGTTTTTTCATTCAGGGTGAAGCGTTTATCGGCCGTAAAATCAAAACGATGGAAAAAGCGATTTCCAAAAACATTTATCGCGACAAGCGCAACAATTAAAATTAAAAATTGTACTATTGGCCGCCTCATCCTTTCCCTCCCATAATCAGTTTGCTGCCCATTAAAAAAACAGCGATAAAACTTAGAAAATAGGTAAGATCTCTAGTGTCTAAGACTCCCCTACTTACCGATTGATAATGTTGATTGATGCCAAATGCCTTAATGGCACCTCCCACATTTTGGAGCGACAAAAACTCGCTACTATAATCGAAACCCAAAAAGGCAAATGCACAAAGCGCAACGCAAATAACAAAGGCAACCACCTGATTTTTTGTAAGCGTAGAGGCAAAAATACCAATGGCGGTAAAGCATCCGCCAAGCAAAATTAAACCTAGATAAGAGCCAATTACCTCGCCGGCATCTATATTGCCTTTTGGAAAACCGAGCTGATAAAGGGAATAATAATAGATCAATGTAGGCAGCAAGGCCAGAATAACCAGAGAAAAGCAGGCCAAATATTTTGCCCAAATAATTTGCCAAAGCGTTAAGGGTTTGGTAACGAGAAGCTCATAAGTTCCTTCCCTTCGTTCTTCGGCAAAAGAACGCATGGTTATCGCCGGTATTAGGAACATAAATAGATACGGCACCAAGCTAAAAAACCCACCCAATTCTGCGTATCCGTATTCTAATAAAGAGCTATCTGGAAAAAACCACAGCAATAACCCACTTACCAGTAAGAAAATGCCAATAGCCATATAAGCGACCATGCCGTTTAAAAACCCAAAAAACTCTCTCTTAAATACTGCGAACATGTAAGTTTTTTATCAAGCTGGCCAATGTGTTATCTTAAAACCCAAAAACGTAACCAACATGCAAAGCAATGTAACTAAAATTGGTTCTATTGTTTGTTTCAATAGTCTGTTGGATGGTATTTGTGAGCGCCTGATACCTTAATCCGATATCAAACTGCGCATCGTTGCTTTTGCTTTTTACAAAACTGCCAATACCCAGTGCCCAAGTGAAATTAGATTTCCCACCGTTGTTAACCGGAAAAGCCATACCACCCTGGCCTTCGGCATAAAAATTCTCGCTGGGAAAATATTTCAGCCCAAGTTTAACCGGCAAATAGGAAAGATTTTGCGAGCGGATATTTAAAAACTTCTTTCCATAAAAAGTAGCCAACTCTGCCGTTTCGGTAATGGAAACTTTTGCCGCAACCTCTTGTTCAAATTTCACATATCCGCCAATACCGATACTAGAAATGTTTGATGAATTGCCAGACGGCACAGCGAGTTCTGGCCCAACACCTAGTTTTAAAATTTGTGCCTTCGCTGTTCCAAAAAACAGTAATGCGGCAAATACTACAATTAAAGTCTTTTTCATTATGTTTCTCACAAGGTAAGTTTCTTAAATATTTCTTCCAATCCTAATGGAGCAAATTGCTTCTTTAGGACATCTAATGGAGCGTTTGCTACAATTTTTCCTTTGGTAATGATGATTACATCGTCGCAAATGGCCTCTACTTCTTGCATAATATGGGTACTTAGAATTACCGTTTTATTTACAGCAAGATCTTTGATCAGCTTTCTAATGTCTACCAGTTGGTTAGGATCTAAACCAGTGGTCGGCTCATCTAAAATTAACACTTTTGGGTCATGTAGAATGGCTTGCGCAAGTCCAACACGCTGGCGATAGCCTTTAGAAAGCGTCCCAATTTTTTTATGTTGTTCTGGCGTTAAGCCCACCATTTTTATTACCTCAGCAATTCTGCGAGGTAAATTTTGCAATTTATAGGTTTGCCCTACAAACGTTAAAAACTCCTTAACATACATTTCTGTATAAAGTGGGGTATTTTCGGGCAAATAACCAATGTTTTTCTTAGCTTCTATTTGCGCTGAACGGATATCGAAGCCTGCAATTTTAATATTGCCTTTGTTGGGCGCTAAATAGCCTGTCAACATGCGCATGGTAGTAGATTTCCCTGCGCCATTAGGCCCCAAAAAGCCTAAAATACGCCCTGTCCTTCCCTCAAAGCTCACATCATCAACTGCCTTTTGATTGGCAAAATTTTTAGACAAATGTTCTACTACGATACTCACATCCAAAGATGCAAATTTTTATCTGCATCAAAAACTTTCATGGCTCAGTTCAATCTGTTTAAACAAAAAAAGGATGCTCCAAAAATGGAACATCCTTTTTAAAAAGATTTTTAGAATCGCTTAGTTCATGTCATTTGCAACTTTCTTAGCAGTTGCACGGCCTGGAAGATAAATCTGTAGACCTACGCCTAGGTTTAAACCATGTGCATAAGCACTGCTTCCGAAACCAACTGTTCCGTTATATTTTAGTAAAGTCTCTAAACCAATGTTTGGAGTGATAAAATACGCAAAACCAGGGCCAAAACTCAAACCCAAACCATTAGTAGAACCCCCGCCAGATAAATTTCTGCCATTGATACCAACTGTAGCCTCAGCGAAAAAACGAGAATGCTTAACCAATTCGTTAGCTCCTTTAGAGCCGTAGTAACGACCTAATGCGCCGATACCATAATTAATAGTCGTTCCTAAGCCTTTTCCCGGAGCTTCAATTCCTAAGTTCACATCTCCACCTATAGCTAAACCATCTTGTATAAACCATGCGGCTTTGGGGTTGATGTTGAAACTGAATGCATTAGGTTTGTCTAACTGAAAGCTAATGTTGGAAATGTCTGAACCGATCAATACATTTCCTTTTTGGATTTGTGCATTTGCAGCACCAGCGATACCAGCTGCTGCCAATAATGTAAATAGTAATTTTTTCATCATGTAATTTTTTAAGGGTTTTTAAATAATTGTTAATTTTTCAATCTGAGCAACAATCGAACCAATTTTATGTGCAATTGCGCCATTTAGTAGAGAAACACGCTTACAACCATTATGTTTTTTTTTATTTTTCAAAATTTTAAATGAGGTTAAAACTAAGAAAGAAAGCAACTTAATTAAGATTTCTATAAACAACCCCACCGCTTTTTTTGCTGAACCACATTAATTAAAACGCCCTTAAAGACACTAAAGTAATCATAGCCTTTTTATTATCTTTGCCCTTAATATGGCACAGAAAAATAACGACGAACAATTTAAGAATGTAATATCGCACGCCAAGGAATACGGTTTTGTGTTTCAGAGCAGCGAAATATACGACGGCCTTAGCGCTGTTTACGATTACGGCCAAAACGGCGCAGAATTAAAAAACAACATCAAAACCTATTGGTGGAAAGCAATGGTGCAGATGCACGAGAATATTGTTGGAATTGATTCGGCAATCTTTATGCATCCAAAAATATGGAAAGCTAGCGGGCACGTTGATGGTTTTAACGACCCGATGATTGACAACAAAGATTCTAAAAAACGTTACCGTGCAGATCAATTGTTAGAAGACAAGATTACCAAATATGAAAAAGATGGCAAAACTGACAAAGCAGCAAAGTTGCAAAGCGATATGGATACGGCTTTGCAGGCAGAAGACTTGCCGCAATTAAAAACTTTAATTGAAGAGCATGAAATTGCTTGTCCGGTAAGTGGCACAAAAAATTGGACAGATGTACGACAGTTTAATTTGATGTTTAGCACGCAATTTGGCGCAATGGCAGAAGGTAGCGACGAAATTTATCTTCGTCCGGAAACGGCACAAGGAATTTTTGTAAACTTTTTAAATGTGCAAAAATCGGGAAGGATGAAAATTCCTTTCGGTATTGCCCAAATTGGAAAAGCCTTTAGAAATGAAGTGATTGCACGCCAGTTTATTATGCGCATGCGCGAGTTTGAGCAAATGGAAATGCAATTCTTTGTTCGGCCTGGTGAAGACCAAAAGTGGTTTGAATATTGGAAGGAAGCCAGACTTAAATGGCACAAAGCTTTAGGAACTCCCGCAGAGAAATACCGTTTCCACGACCATGTGAAACTAGCACATTATGCAAATGCTGCAACAGATATAGAATTTGAGTTTCCGTTTGGGTTTAAAGAGGTAGAAGGCATTCACAGCCGTACAGATTTTGATTTAAGTCAGCACCAAGCGTTTTCTAACAAGAAGATGCAGTATTTCGACAACGACTTAAACGAAGAGGGCAAACCTTATGGAAACTACATTCCTTATGTGATAGAAACTTCTATAGGTTTAGACCGTATGTTTTTGCTTACGATGATTAATGCTTTTGAGGTGGAAGATTTAAGCACCGACGAGAAGCAAGACAGCAGAACCGTATTACATCTTCACCCTGCTTTAGCGCCGGTTAAAGTGGCCATTTTCCCATTAACCAAAAAAGACGGTTTGCCAGAGAAAGCCCGCTTAATTATGGATACTTTGAAATTTGATTTCAACTGTACGTTTGAAGAAAAAGATGCCATTGGCAAACGCTACCGCAGACAAGATGCTATTGGAACTCCTTTTTGCGTTACCGTAGATCATCAAAGTTTAGAAGACGATACCGTTACGATTAGGCACCGCGACAGCATGGCTCAAGAACGTGTAGCCATTGCAGATTTGGGGAGGATTATTGGGGAGCAAGTGAGTTGGAAGAATTTGTTGGGGTAATAATGAGCGAAAAAAGTAATAAGGTATGGCAAAATCAACATCGAAAATAATCGTTCAGGAAACTGAAATCGCCTTCATTAATAAGGAAATAGGAGAATATATTTCACTTACCGACATTGCAAAGTATAGAAATCCGAAAGAGCCATTTTCGATCATCAACAATTGGATGCGGAGCAGAAGTTCCATCGAATTTTTAGGACTATGGGAAAAGCTGAATAACGCTGATTTTAAACCTCTCGAATTCGATAGGTTTAGAAATGAAGCAGGAAGCAATTATTTCGTTCTGTCTCCACAAAGATGGATTGAAAGCACAAACGCAATAGGAATTATTTCGAAATCGGGAAGATATGGAGGAACTTTTGCCCATATCGACATTGCTTTCGAGTTCGCCTCTTGGATTTCATCAGAGTTCAAACTGTATTTGATTACGGAATTCAAACGACTCAAACAAGATGAAAATCAACGTTTGAAGCTAGATTGGAACTTGCAACGAACTATTTCTAAAATTAATTACCGAATACATACAGATGCAATTAAAGAAAATTTAATACCTGAAGAAATTACAAAGCAGCAAGCAAATTTTGTTTATGCAAATGAAGCAGACCTTTTAAATGTTGCTCTTTTCGGAATTACAGCAAAAGAATGGAGAGAAAGTAATCCCAATCTAAAAGGCAATATTAGAGATTTTTCAACCTTAGAACAGTTGGTTGTATTAAGTAATTTGGAGGGCATCAACGCTTTACTTATTCAACAAAGCTTGTCTGTTAAGGGGCGCCTTGTTCAGCTCAATAAAATAGCCATTACGCAAATGAAATCGTTAATGGAAAGTAAATCGATGAAAAAACTGAAAGGGTAAGAGTTTACCAGAAAAAGCCCGCTTAATTATGGATACGCTAAAATTTAATTTCAATTGTACGTTTGAAGAAAAAGATGCGATAGGAAAACGTTACCGCAGACAAGATGCCATTGGAACTCCCTTTTGCGTTACCGTAGATCATCAAAGTTTAGAAGACGATACCGTTACAATTAGACACCGAGATAGCATGGCGCAAGAACGTGTTGCCATTGCAGATTTAGGGAAGATTATTGGGGAGCAAGTGAGTTGGAGGGGATTGTTGGGGTGAGTGGATACAATAAGACTAGAAATAAGTATTTGTGATGAAAACTAATTTAGAGTACCACTTAGGTCTCTTGTATTTAAGTTTTTATAATAAGAATCATTGCATTCAGGATAATTTAATCAAGAAAGATGGAAACAAAAACATATACATTAAACGGCCGAGTATTGAAAATTAAGGTGCCAAATGATAATTCTCGGCCGGACATGCTAAACATAGCAAAATTTAGAAAACCCCTTAATATTGGCACAGTTTCAAACTCAATCCTAGCCTCAGAATTTTTTGAAGATATTGAATTCCAAATAAATTTTCTTAAAGACAAACCATTAAGCTCCGAATCATTGTTAGAGGCTTTTTTAGCATCCTGTGATAAGCATGTTGAAAAATTTAACAGAATTATAGATCATGATCTTGATAGCTATCTGGATACCATGCTGATTTTGACATGCGCAATAGTTGATGCAGACAAAATGGTCCCCTTCACAGACAATCAAGGACAAGAACTTCGAGATACTTTTCTGCAATGTGCATACAAAGCATTTCAATTGGTTATATATGTACATCATTATGATAATCTTGGCAAGTCTTCGTTAACTTCCAAACCCTCATTAGTTAAGCTCACAGAATTAAAGTAAGTAAAACGACTTTCGTCACATTAGCCCTCTGTAAATTCAAATTAATTAGTCTTATATTGCAATTCTAAAACTAGCGCTCCTATGGATAGTTTAACTCTTAAAAAACAATCAGATAAATACGATGGGGATATTTCTGTATTCAATAACATGCTAATTTATAAAACGACACTCCAAGAACGTTTAAGATTCTTACTTGATGCTGTTGATATTTCAAAACTTCAAAAAGGAATCCCTAACCAAGCCCTAATTTGGAAAGTTATAGTGCTAACCGAAAATTTTAAAAAGGAAATACTGGACAACGAACCAAATTTATACTCCCTAACGAAGTCTGCCTCCATTGTCCTATCTGAATTAGATCTACCAATATTCGACAGTTTCAATGGTCATCTAGATTTTTACAAAAAATTTTTACGTTATTCTTCCATGAGTGTGCCAGAAAGAATATTAGTTAGTCAAGGACATATTATTCTGTAATACAAATGCTATTTGACTTTTCTGAAAACAGTGAAGCGCAGGATGTAATTCATATTCTAGAAATAATGGATGATCATGTTTTTCTCACTGGCAGAGCGGGTACGGGCAAAACAAGCCTATTATTGCAGGTTATGGAAACCACCCAAAAAAGTTTTATTGCGCTTGCACCAACCGCAGCCGCAGCCATCAATATCTCGGGCACGACAATTCATTCGTTTTTTCAATTTGGTTTCGGCCCATTAATACCCTCTGTTCCAATTAGTTTTACTCTTAGCGAGAGTAAGAGGATAATAATAAATAAACTTGAACTTTTAATAATTGATGAGATTTCAATGGTAAGGGCAGACTTGCTTGATGGTATTGATAGAACATTAAGGTTTTACCGAAAATCATCTCTGCCCTTCGGTGGCGTTCAATTGCTTTTGGTTGGAGATAGTTTTCAATTACCTCCAATTGTCAAAGAACAAGACTTTGAAATCTTAGAAAAGATATACTCCAGTCTCTTCTTTTTTAAGGCCTTAGTTTTTAGCAAATGTGAGTTACTGACAATAGAACTCCTAAAGGTATACAGACAACAAGACCCCCTGTTCATCTCTATTCTCGATTCCATTCGCCTCAATAAGTTAGACAATCAAATGCTATCAATAATCAATGGGCGAACGGTGCTAAAGAAAAATTTACCAGAAGACATCATTACGATAGCAACTCAAAAATCTAAAGTTCAGGAATTGAATAGTGAAAAATTAGCTAAGTTAGCTTCGCCACTTCAAAGTTATTTGGGACATATTTTAGGAATTTTTAAAAATTTACCTGTACTTCACAACCTTGAATTAAAGCGGGGAGCAAAAGTAGTTTTGACTAAAAATGATCCATCAGGCAGATGGGTCAATGGATCAATTGGAACTATTTTAGATTTAGGTAAAGACGAATTATCCGTGCTACTCGAAAAAGGTAAAGTTGTTAGTGTTGAAAGAGTTTCTTGGACGAATACTGAATACAAATATAACAAAGAGGAAGAAAAAATTATCCCAATTGAACGTGGTAGATTCACCCAATTTCCTGTCGCACTTGGTTGGGCTATAACCATACATAGAAGTCAAGGTCTAAGTTTTGACCAGATAATTGTTGATTTGGGCAACGGCACCTGGGATAGTGGACAGGCTTATGTGGCCTTGAGCAGGTGTAGAAATATGGATGGACTATATTTAAAAAGAGCGTTGACTACAGATGATATTAAACTTCACAACTCTGTTGTGAAGTTTTCCCAGGGCTTCAATAATGAAGATGTATATCGCAGTTCGACAAAGGCTAAAAAAATCACTAAGTTGCGACTAATTCAGCAAGTTGAGCAATTTAAAATTGTACTAGCATATAAAAACATAACCACACATGTTGATAAAATTATCAAATTACCTTGCGATTTATTGGAAAAATTTAGCTTGCTGTCTTTGAAAGGATATTGCGAATATCGCTCCGGAGATAATGCTGCTGGAGCTAAAACTCTCACAGAAATCGAAAAGTATCAGAACATATCTCAATCTTTCGGCTCTTTCAGCTTCGATTCTATATTCGAAGTTTTACACGGTGCTTATCTATTAAATACTGAAAACAAAAGAAGAGGTGCCCATAAAATTCGCATTCAACTAAACGATACCTTTCCTGAAACTTTAATAGTACTCAGAAAGATAGTCTTTGATGAGCATACTTTTAATCATATTAACATCTTAAAACCATGACAATACGTGAAAAGCTTTTTTTTCTTGAGCTTTCTGGATTTGCTAATTATAATCATCAGATTGATTTCAGCCAGATTGATTTTTTTATAAGTAGCATGGTCGGCAGGCTGTTCGATAATTTTCATAAGCATGAAATACAGAACTGTGTCCGTACTGATCAGAATATTTTAATCGTTACTTACCTAACACATATATTGGAGATTGGAACTGCCAAGGCTATAGCAATGAATAATTTTCAAAATTTACCAAAAATTGAATTGGAAAATGTAGCCTGTATTTTGGGATGGGCTTTTAATATAGGCCTTGGCTGCAAATTGGTTGAATATGGTTTACATGACGTTCCTTCTTTAGATGGAGATTTTTACATTTACTTTAGCGGCCCAACACTTGAACTACTTACTGACAGGGCGACTCACCAAATATCTTTAGCTAGAAATCAAAAAATACTCAGCTTAAATGACTTCATACAACTACTTGTAATTAAGAATTTATAAATGATTGAACACACCTCAAATGGCGCACGCGTGCCGGGTGTGAGATAACACGCAAACGAGCAATAATGATGTTAAAAGTCAATTCTGATGAAATATCCCTCTCGGCACACGCGTACCGCATGTGATTTGCTTCCCGGAAGAATAGAAGAAGTCTCTCCAGATATTCTCAAATAATAATTTCGTAAATTCGTTTTATGAATGTTAAAGAGCTCATAACTGTTGACAATGACATTTTAGGCGGGCAGCCTGTCTTTAAGGGTACGCGTGTTCCTGTAGAAAGTTTATTTGACCATTTGCAAGTTGGTGTTTCGCTCGCTAAATTTTTAAATGAGTTCCCTACAGTAACTAAAGTGCAGGCAATTGCGCTTTTAGCTATTGCAAATAAATTAGTGAGACCAAAAGATATCGGGAAATTATATGCGACTATTAGCGCACGCGTGCCGAGTGTGAATTAACACCATAAACTTCTACCAACCCTTCATGAGAAATCACAAAAAAATCTTTATAGCCAAAATATCACGTGATAATCCATTAACTTTACACGTGCAAGCGTAAATTAATTTATTATGAACACGAAACTCACTTTAAATCTTGATAAGGAAATAATAGAAGAAGCTAAAACGTATGCTAAAAGTCATAGCGTAAGCTTATCTAAACTTATAGAAAACTACCTTAATTCTATAACTAAAGCGTCAAAAACAAAGTCGACAGTTAGCCCTTTAGTTGAAAGTTTAACAGAAATAATTCCAAGTGATTACGACGAGCGAATTGAGTACAGAAATTATATCGACAAGAAGCATGCTTAACAGCTGATATTTTATCGCAATGGATAACGAAGCAGATATAATAATTACTCGAAACAAAAAAGACAACCAGAATGCTAAAATTCCGGCAATGAGTGCTGGATAATATTTAAGGAAGTAAAGCGACTTCTAGTAAACTCTCGACTTTCCAAAAATCGCAACACCCTTGAGCGCAATTAGTTGGAGATATAATATATTTATTTTGTCTTAGTAAAACCTGTTTTTAGCTTTAGTAGAAGTTTTTAGGCGCTATACATCGTCTCAACAATGAGCCGTTGATTTATTCAAAAATTCGTAACTTTAATAAAACTTAAAAAAATGAATTCCAACACTCAAAATATAAGTTATGCTGATTATTATTTCGGTGTGCTAAAGAATCTAAATGCAGATAGCAAACTTGACCTTATTTCTCAACTTTCCCAATCTTTGAAAACTGAGAAAACCCATACTACCTCATTGGAATCTTTATTTGGAGCTTATAAATCGGACGATAGTGCTGATGAAATCATAGCAGAAATTCGCTCATCGAGAGTTTCAAACCGAAATATTGTACTGCTTTGAACAAATATCTTTTAGACACGAATATCTGTATTTATTTTATTAAGGGTCTTTTCGACCTCAATAAAAAAATTTTAGAGATTGGTCAAGAAAATTGTTTCATTTCAGAAATGACCGTGGCTGAATTGAAATATGGAGTTGCAAACAGTAAAACACCAGAAAAAATGAGAGCTGTTGTCGAAGACTTTATCTCAAAATTTGCCATTATTCCAATCTATAACTGCTTAAACATTTATGCGTTAGAAAAAGCTAAGTTGCGTAAAACGGGCTTACTGATTGACGACTTCGACATTTTAATCGGTGCAACGGCCGTTGAAAATAAGATGATAATGGTAACAAACAATACTGCACATCTTAGCAGGCTAGACCATATTATTATCGAAGACTGGACGAAGGATGGGAAGTGAAAACAATAACACTGTCTTGAAAACTCAAATGGCGCACGCGTGCCGCGTGTGAAATAACACCCAACTCGCCAAACGCCAACCCTCATTCTTTTCAATACACACGTGTCTAAAATTTAAAACTAAACACGTATCTTTATTGAAAATGAAGCGAGATGAATACTAAATTAACTTTAACCATCGAAAAGAAAGTAATAGAAGTTGCAAAAGTATATGCAAAAGAGAAAGGCCAAAGCCTATCTGAAATGGTAGAAAACTACTTCAAATTTGTTACGTTAAGTCGAAATAAAATTAAAGAGAAACAACTTTCTCCTAATGTTAGAAAGCTAAGAGGAATTATAAAGGCAGACGACAAGTTTGACTACAAACAAATTTTAACGGAAGAACTTTCAAAAAAATATGGCATATAAGCTTTTTATAGACTCTGACGTGGTTATCGATTTTTTTACAGATCGAGAACCGCATGCAAATTCAGCAAGCGAGCTTTTCGAGCTCAATGAACTTGGAATTATAACTCTTTACTTATCTGCGGTCAGCATTAATAATATTTACTATATCGTACGACGATTTTTAGGCACAAAAAAGACACTCGAAGTTATTCAGGAATTAACTGAAATGACAGAAATAATTGGTACGACAAAAGTTGAAATTGTACAAGCATTAAAAAATGATTTTTCAGATTATGAAGATTCTATCCAATATTCATCTGCATTAAAAGTCAAAGATTTAGATGCAATTATTACTCGAAACGTAAAGGATTATCGCAACTCGGCGATTGCAGTAATGACGCCTTTAAACTTTATTAAAATGAAAGAGAGAAACGAAAGCTGATATTTTATCGCAATGGATAATGAAACAGATATTATAATTACTCAAAACAAGAAAGATTTCAGGAGTTCTAAAATTCCGGCAATGACTGCTGGATAATATATGAGGAAATAAGCCGGCTTTCAGTAATAGCCCATCCTTAAACTCTCACCACCGGTAAGAGCATTAGTGAGACGCATGATATGCTAATTTTCTCTCCTTAAAAGCTATTGTAGAATAAAAGCTATTTTTAGACAGACTAATGTTAGCCTTAATGTTAAAAAGCCATTTTAAACTATCAAAAAAAAAAAAGAGTTAAATTTATGGCTCACTAAAAAACTATGGATAACCGTTTTACGGACATCATTCAACTTATTAAACAATCTCGGGCGAATGCTATTAGAGCCGTAAATGCTGAGCTGATTAATCTTTATTGGAACATAGGAGAACATGTTAGCATTAAACTTGAAAAATCAGAATGGGGCGACTCTGTGGTGACGGAGCTGGCAAAACATATTCAACAAAACGAGCCCGACATAAAAGGATTCTCCGACAAAAATATTTGGAGAATGAAACAGTTTTACGAAACTTACAAAGACTTTCCAAAACTCTCACCACTGGTGAGAGAATTAAGTTGGACACATAATATGTTGATTTTCTCTAGGTGCAAGACCTTTGACGAAAGAGAATTTTACCTAAAACTTGTAAAACAAGAAAATTACAGTAAAAGAGAACTTGACAGACAAATTTCCGCGAGCCTTTTTGAACGGACAATGATAGGGAATACAAAACTCTCACCAGTGTTGAGAGAATTTAACCGAGACTTAACAAACAATTTTAGAGACAGTTACGTATTCGAGTTTTTGAGCTTAACTGAGCCTCATAGCGAAAATGAGTTGCAAAGCGGCCTTGTTAGACAAATGAAAAATTTCATTCTCGAACTTGGAAAGGATTTTCTTTTCATCGGCCAGGAATACAAGTTACAAGTAACAGCGATTTTTTTATTGACCTTCTTTTTTATCATCGTGGATTACAATGTTTGGTTGTTTTGAATTAAAGGCAGACAAGTTTAAACCAGAACACTTAGGCCAATTGAACTTTTATTTAGAAGCGTTAGACCGAGACGTAAAGAAACCTAATGAAAATCCGAGTATCGGAGTTTTGTTGTGTAAAGACAAGGACAGTGAAGTTGTTAAATATGCGCTAAGTAGAAATCTTTCGCCAACAATGGTTGCAGAGTATAAAACACAGTTACCTGACAAAAAGCTTTTACAACAAAAATTACAAGAACTGTTCGACAATGAAACCAGCGAGAATTAGAACCAAACGCTATCTTAGCATTCAAAAAAACAGCGTATAAATAATAATTTCCAATTCGTAAAACATGAACATTACCTTTATAGGATTAGGCATTATGGGAACCGAAATGGCTTCCAACTTAGCTAAGAACAACGTACAATTAACGGTTTATAATAGAAGCAAAATAGAAAATAGTTCATTTGGCAAAAATGTAATGGTTGCAGATTCCCTAGAAGATGCTGTTAAAGATGCAGACATAGTTTTTAGCATGCTTTCTACCCCAAAAGCAGTTACCGAAGTATTTTTTGGAGAAAATGGCACGCTAAGTTTTATGAAGAAAAATGCCATTTGGGCGGATTGTTCTACGGTAAATCCGTCTTTTAGTTTGGAAGCATCCGCGGAAGCGAAATTATACAACATTCGATTTTTAGATGCGCCAGTTTCGGGCTCAAAAATTCCTGCGCAAAATGCCGAATTGCTATTTTTAGTTGGAGGCGACAAAGAAACACTTAAAGAAGCAGAACCATTTATGAACATGATGGGAAAAAAGGTTACCCACGTTGGCGATACCGGCAAGGGTGCTTCGCTAAAAATGTTGATTAATATGATGCTCGCCCAATCTATGTTGATTTTTGCAGAAGCGGTTCTGTTAGGCGAAAAAATGGGAATTGATAAAGATTTCTTGCTTGATTTCTTGCCAAACCTCCCAGTATCTGCCCCATTTACAAAAGCTAAAGCAGCAGCAATTAAAAATGACAATTACGACGTTCAATTTCCATTAGAGTGGATGCATAAAGATTTGCATTTGGTTACACTTACGGCTTATGAATTGAATCAACCTTTGTACATCGCAAATCTTACCAAAGAAATCTTTGCAGCAGCCAATAAAGATCGCATGGGCAGAATGGATTTTTCTGCAATATTTAAGTATTTGGAGAGAAGGAAATAAGAGCGGGATTGATTACCCACATGGTGCTGTGCAGAAATTAAAATTTAGCGCATCTATTTTAAATTGTTGTAGATAAATAAAAATCAAAAAACATTTCGATCGACTTTTCAAAAAATATATTTTGTACGGAAATTAAGCGTACATTTGTATTATAAAAATTCTGAACTATGGCAACTATAGCATTGAATAACGATAAAGCTAGATTTGACACTCGACTATCTAAGGAACAGAAAGAGTTCTTTGAACGCGCAGCTCTAATCGGCGGATACAGAAGTTTAACTGATTTTGTTGTTCTCACAGTTCAAGAAAAAGCTAAAGAAATTATATCCGAACGAGAACAAATTATCGCATCAAAAAAAGACAGTGAAATATTTTTTGATGCCATTACTAATGCGCCGAAACCAAACAAAAATCTAGTTCAGGCAACGATTGAATACAATGCGCTTTTAAAAAAATGAGCGTTTTAACAGAGCACCTAAATTCTGATCATCGGAAAAAAGAATTTTCGTGTGGAAATATTATGCTTGATGATTATCTACACAAACAAGCAAATCAAGACATTAAAAGAAAATTATCTACCTGCTTCGTTTTAAAAGATAAAGAAACAGACTTGTTAAAAGGATATTATACGTTGGCGAATAACAGTTTATTTCAAGAATTAATTCCTATTGAATTCCAAAAGAAACTACCATCTTCATACAAATCGATACCTACCACTCTTCTAGGACGATTGGCGATAGATCTTAAATTCCAGAACCAAGGGGTTGGAAAACTATTGCTAGTTGATGCTTTAAAGCGGAGTTGCGAGATTTCTAAAAGTATTGGCTCATTTGCGGTTGTAGTTGACCCAATTGACGAAAACGCGGAACGCTTTTATGATAGGTATGGATTTATTAAACTTCCAGATAGCCGAAAAATGTTTTTGCCGATGAATACGATAAAAGCATTATTCGATTAGAAGTTTTCTCTTTAAAAGATTGCTTCGTCGTTCCCCCTAAAAAAAACGAAACAAGAGGCCACCATTTCGTTTCTACACTTCCAATTTCTCTATCAAATTAATTGCCCTAGTCCATTTTTTATAAACTTCGATTGGCTTCGGATACTCGGGGATATCGCATTCCCAAGGAATTAGCACTTCGATGTTGTTTTTACCGCTTAGTTCGGGAATCCATTTTCTTATAAAATCTTGTGCTTTATATTTATTGGATTGATGCACTGGGTTAGTGTACCAAATTTCGAAAGCTTGCATGTGCCAATTCATCCAATTAGAAGTTACATCGTAATCTATCAATTTGCTTTCGAAATATGCAGCGCCCCATGTCCAGTTTATTTTTAAATCGTGCACAAAGTAACTCGAACAATTTACGCGGCCGCGGTTACTCATGTAACCTGTCTCGTTTAATTGCCGCATGTGCGCATCGATGAAAGGAATTCCGGTTTTACCAAGGCACCATTTTTCGAATTTTATTGGGTCATTCTCCCATTCGATCTCCTTATTTTTATAGCCTTTGGTGTAAAAGATTTCATCTCCAAAACGCATCCCTTTAAAAGTAAAATAATCTCGCCATACCAATTCGAAAACCAACCACCACGTACTTTGATTTTTCTTAACGTTTGCTTCGTAGTCTTTTACAGTTTCATAAATTTCTCGCGCCGAAATACAACCTAAAGCCAAATATGGAGAAAATTTGGAGCTGTAATCCAACCCATCAGACCTATTTCTACTCCATCTATAACCAGTTAAAAGCTCAGATTTAAAGGTGTAATATTGCAACCTTTCGAGTGCGGCGGTTTCTCCACCTTCTACAAATGGATTCGCATTATCATATTCAGTTTTGCTAAAACCGTAAACTTCGTAAGATGGAAACGAATTGCTTTTCGCTTTTGCAGAGGAATTTAATTGTGTAGGCGCATCAGAGGTTTTTCGAGGCTCGGATTTTTGCCCTGTCGGGATTCGGTACGCTTTACTAGTAAGCGGAAGTTTATCAATTTCGAATGGAATATCATCTTTATTATAAAGTGTTTTGCCCCAAAAATAATGAAAATGGGTATTTGGGCAAGCTTCCTTAACGGCCGCAATTAGGCTCAATTCTTCGCTTGCATATTCTTCTTCTGCATAAACATCTGTAATGTCGTATTCTTCGATAAGTTTGGGCAAAGTCTCCACTGCGGAGTTTTTGCCGATGATTAAATTCGCATTTAGCTTTTGTAAATTAATTTGCAAATTAAGAACAGACTGTTCTAAAAACTTAAACCTAACAACATCAGCTTTTCGGAAACCAAGCTTAAGAAGCTCAAAATTTGTTTTCTCAACACAATAGAAAAATAATAGCTCGACACATTCTTCTTGCGCATTGGTTAGTGCTTCGTTATCGCGCAACCGTAAATCATTTTTAAACCAAACCAAACCACGTTTTGCCATTTGAAAAATTTTCTTTTTTTTAAAAAAATGAAGTCACTCGAATTTGCTTCTAAATTTTGATCCAGTAATTCAAAAGACAAGTTTTTAGATAAACTTAAAAGACATAAAAAAGTTCTGTTTATAAATGCTGAATTCGTCAGAAGGTCTTATTAGTCAGCCCAATTCAACATAATTTCTTTGAAACTAATCTTAGATTCTTTTGTTTATTAAAACACAAAAAATTAAATAAAATGAAAGCGATTCATATCACCAAAGCAGGCGGTCCAGAAGTATTAAAACTCATCGAAATTCCAAAGCCAAATCCAGAAAAGAACCAAGTTTTAATTAAAGTGAAAGCTGCTGGTGTAAATCGTAGTGATGTGCTTACCCGTCAAAATACGGATGCTTATGGCAAATCATCTGATGAATTATTAATCCCCGGCTTAGAGGTTTCTGGTGAGATCATAGAAATTGGCGAAAGCGTTAACGATAAGAAAATTGGAGATCAAGTCTGCGCGCTTATTGCAAGCGGCGGTTATGCAGAATTTGTCGCTGTTGACAGTTCTCATTGTCTTTCTAAGCCCGATGGAGTAAGTTTGACAGATGCTGCTGCACTTCCCGAAACAGTTTTTACGGTTTGGTTTAACGTTTTTTATTTAGGGAAACTGCAGCCTGGTGAAAAACTACTAATACATGGTGGCACTAGCGGCATTGGTACCATGGGTTTACAAATGGCTAAAGCGTGGGGTTGCGAGACATATACGACCGTTGGGAGTGATAAAAAACTAGATTTTATAAATCAAATGAATCTGGGTAAAGTAATAAACTACAAAAAAGAAGCTTTTGAAGACGTTTTTAAAGATGAAAAAATAGATGTGGTTTTAGATATGGTCGGTGGAGATTACACTCAAAAGAATCTGCAAATTCTTGATAAAAAAGGTCGTCTGATTTATATAAATGGAATGACGAGTACCGACGTGCATATAGATCTCCGTACCATTATGAGCAAAAACCTAACCTTAACAGGCAGCTATTTAAAGCCCCAATCTGCTGCCGTAAAAACCCAGATTGCTAAGGGAGTGAGTGAAAATATATGGCCGATGTTCGGTGATAAAAAGATAGAGCCGATTATTTACAAAACCTTCCCATTAAAGGACGCGGCCGAGGCCCATAAATTAATGGAAAGCAGCGAGCACATTGGCAAAATTCTGTTGACGATGGAGTAAGTAGATGGAGATTTTAGTGAGAGAACGTGGACTAAATTATTACCTATTGAATTCACTCACAAAAACCTACTCTTCAACTCTGGCGTCGGTATCCAGCAACTTTCTTGTTTTCCAAACCATTTGTAGCGATTCCTAGCGACAACATTATAAACACCATTTCTTATAAACTTCGGGACCACTAAAAAACCATATAAGATTGGCCATCCCGAACCTAAGTGCCTTGTAATACGCAGCGCTGCCGTAGATTTACTGTAAAGCTTTCCGTCTTCTAACAACAAAACGGATTTCAATGCATCTAAATCAACCTCAAATCTAGACAGCTCGTTCTTGGCGAAATCGCTTTGCAAAGTGGCAAACTTAAAATACTTTTTCTCGTCTCGGGCAAGCACAAATTGTACCCATCCGTTGCATAGATTACAAACACCATCGAAAAAAATTATAGCTTGCTCTGCCACTTAAGACTATTTATTTAATATAGTAGGCAAATCTGCCGGAGAATAATTTACAGATTTTAAGGTCTTATCATCGCCTTTTCGAAAAACTAAAAATAAGCCGTCTACCTCTTTAAAATAAGCCTCAGTTTTATCTTTGTCGAGATAAAACTTCATCGTTTGTTCTGCTTCCTCAACGGTTTTACAAGCCTTGCTCATGTTAGAACGATGTACCTCATCAAATAATTCTTTAAATTTTTCGCCCATACCAAATTCTAAAATGGCGCCTGCCAACACATATTGCAAATCGCACAGCGCATCTGCAACTTCAGTTAAATCGTCTGCATTTACCGCTTCCTCTAGTTCTTTCAGCTCTTCTGCCAATAGCGAGATACGCAAATTTGCACGCTGCTTTGACGGAATTTGAGGTTTATCTAAAACAGGGTGTTTAAACGTGGTATGAAATTCGGCTACTTGGTTTAGTGAATTGCTCTCTTGCATTTTCTATTTTTTTTTCAAACTTAGTTAAACATTTAATTAATTGGATGATGATAAATAATTACTTCTTTGACTTTATGCAGAAAATGCCTTGCCTAAAGCACCAACAACATCCAAAGGTTACAGGCGAAATGACCGGAATTTCCCAAAGGAGCTGAAAGCAGCTTAAAGCCGGCTTTTTTATAAATAGAAACGGCGGTAGAAAGCTCTGGAAAGGATTCTAAGTACATGTCGTTATAGCCAAAATGTTGGGCGGAAGTAATGCTTTTCTCTAATAAAGCCTTGCCCACTCCTTCCCCTCTCGCCAACGCCGATACATAAAACTTAACCAACTCTACGCAACCCGCAGGTAAACCATCTGTTGGATAAATGCCGCAACTACCAAGCAATTCCCCGTCTTTTTCTGCCAACCAAAAAACAGATTGATCTTTCTCAAAAAGTTCGAAAAGCGAATCGGTAGTCGGATCAGTGTAAACAGTGCCTGGTTTATCGATTTTAAATTCTACAAAAACTGCTCTAATAAGTTTTGCGATTGCTTCGTTATCTTTTTTCTCTATTTTTCTGATTAAAATAGCCATTCTATTCATTTTTTTTAAAGGTAAAAAGCATTTTGCTAACTGCAAAATAGTTTGCGTACTTTGCCGTTATGGTAGGTATGAGAAAAAATATTGTGTTGATTTTATTTACGCTAGGAATGGCTAGCTGTGGTGTGAACAAACAAGCGCAGCAAATTAAAGCATTAAAAGACTGCCAATATAAAATAACTAGCGTAGACAATGCAAGGCTTGCGGGAACAGACATAAAAAAGCTGTTTGACAATGGCAACTTTAACCTAAGCAATTTACCTGGAGTAGCGCTGGGTTTATTAAGAAAAGACATTCCGCTAGATGCTACCGTAAACTTAGAAATTACCAATCCATCTGGCGTGGCCGCTGCCATTAACCAATTCGATTACAAAATATTGGTAAATAACACAGACTTGGCAGAAGGAACTGTAAATCAAGTGGTAAATATTGTACAGGGGCAAAAAACAGTAGTTCCTGTTAGCATACGAAGTAATGTCTACAAATTATTGACCAACCAAGATATTTTGAACGATGTGATGAAAGCCTCCAAGAAAGGCTCTAACAAAGAAGAAAGTTTAGGGCTTTTAACTATAAAAATACGTCCAACTTTTATGATCGGGAATACGCCTATAAAGTATCCTGGCTATATTAGCATCAGTAAAGAAGTAAGCAGCAAAATACTTTTATAGTACTTGCTGCTTACTTTTAGTTTACTTTCTATCTCTAACCATGCCTTGAAACGCATTTTGATCTAACGAGGCAGAAACTGCCCTTAATTCTTGTGGCGATAATTTAGCCGCTAATTTAACCGATTGCTGTTTTAAACTGCCAGATTTAGCTGGAGGTAACGTAAAATTGCCTGCCTTTGCATACTGCAATGCATAGCCCAACAGTGTTTCGGTAGAATCGCCCCAATTTTTGGTAGGATCTTCTGATGTTTCTTTATCCACATTTAAACCTGCATAATAACCGCCTACATTCTGTTGGTTTTTGGTTTCGAACTCGGGAATGTATAAATCAAACTTATCTATATGTACGGGGAAAAACCCGACTGGCTTGCCGTAGGTGGTAGAACCGATAAGTTTGACATCGATAACGGGTTTCAAACTGTTTATGGTCAACTCGCTAGCAGAAGCGGTAGAACCTGTAACTAAAAAGTAAACGCGCGAAAAATTGTGCGAACTGGCTGTCTGGAATTTCTCTATGTTATCTGCAAAAGTGGGCGAATAGTTTATGTCTGCTAACGTTGCGTATTTGCCATTAAGATAACCATCAGAAAGTTGCAAATTTCTTTGATTGTCTAAATTTGGCTGACGGATCAAAATTGATTTTTTTTTCTGAGCCGCAGTCAAATTCTGCAGATATTGGCTGTAATAATAGGTAAACATGGTGTTGCCATTTTGCGCAGTAGGACCAAGTAAATTGATTATTTGTGCGGCTGTAGAAACAAAGCCGCCGCCATTGTAACGTAAATCTACCACCATCTCTGTTACCCCTTTAGATGCAAAATCTGCAAAAGCGGCATTAATTTGGGCGCTTGCGTTATTTGTAAAGCTATTGAACACGAAATAGCCAACTTTTTTGGTGCCAACTGTAAAAACGTGGGTGTATAAAATTGGATTTTCCGTATAAGTAGCTCGTGTTACAGTAACCGTCTTGTTTGCTCCCGCCAAATCTGTAAATTTTAAATCTACCGATGCATTATCCCCAAATAAAGCCTTGTTTAAAAAAATCAAATTATCCTTTGTATAACTTACGTCGCCTTGGCCGTTCACGCTCGTAATTCTACACCCTCGTGTTAAGCCAGCCTTTGCCGCAGGAGAATTCGGATAGACATATTTTACACGAAGATCTGTCTGAGTATTGAAGATCGCAGAAAAACCGTAATCATCTGCATTTCCACTTAAATCAGCCTTTAGTGCACTTTTCTTGCCACCGTCAATACCATAATCAATGTAAGAATATTTTGGGTAACCAGCGTCCGGTCCAAGCTCATACGGTTGTGCTGTTGATGGATTTATTGAAATTTGGCTGAGCGCATATAGCTCTTTATCGTTATCGGTATATTGCCTTGGATTAAATGTTGCATAATCTGGCAAATCACTTCTCCAATAATATAAATCTTTAGCGTATAGAAAAATAGAATCTGCCGTTAATTGCCCACGAGTTCCGGTTTGCTGCGTTGGTTCTACAACCGGTGGTGGAGGGTTTTCTGAAATTGGTTTGGACTTTTTGCAAGAAGCTAAACCTAAGCTAAAACCAATAGCCATAACTGCCAAGAATACTTTTGATGATTTCATGTATGATTTATCTGTGAACCAATTTAAATAGTTAGATTGGCTTAATAACTTTCTCTCTATCAACAGACTGCAAATATCGAGTATGTTATTTTCGAAAGCTAAAAGTAAAAATATTCTGCGACTAAGCAAAACGCAATATACAGCCAGTTATTTATTCTTAAATTGAGGCTTTAAATAAGCTTGTCTATTCGCTCTAAGCTTTTCTACCTTCGGTTCAGAAACACCTTGAATGTACCGACTTTCGGGATGCACTCTATAATATCCTTGATGGTATTTTTCGGCTGGATATAGAACTTTATATGGCACAACCTGAGTTACAATCTTATCTGGATAATGATGAGATTGATTGATTTCTTGAATTATCTTATCTAACGTTGCCTTTTCTTCTGGCGTTCTGTAAAAGGCAATCGAACGATAATCCGTTCCCTCATCTGGCCCTTGCCTGTTCAATTCTGTAGGATTGTGGGCGTAGAAAAAAGATTTAGCCAGCTCGGCATAACTCACCACTTTTGGGTCGTAATACACCTGTACCGATTCTGCATGCCCAGTATTTCGACTGCTCACCTGCTGGTAAGTTGGGTTTTTGGTAGTTCCACCTGCATAGCCAGAAACCACCTTATCTACCCCTTTTAACTCTGATAAACCTTCTGACAGGCTCCAGAAACATCCACCGGCAAAGGTGGCTACTTTTTCGTTGGTTGCAGGTTTAGGCAACTTTGCAAAATCTGTGCTCTGGCTTCCGTTCTGCGCATCGGCACAGCCCATAGCGAGCATTAACGAGGCGGCGAGCAAACTATTTTTTATAAGTCTCATAATTTTAAGATAAAAACAAAAGGTATAAAAACCTTTGTGCGTGTATTTTAACATACGAATAAATAGCAATTTAAGTTTGTAGATAAAACGTAAAAAATAGAATCTCTGACATTGTCGTTTTTGAAAAGCCACCCTGCTTTTTTCAAAATTTGCGGAATGTTTATCCCGCATGTAAATCTCGTATGTACATGTACTTGTGCGACATGGAATAATTAGTAGAATTATCTATCAGATTAAAGCGTAAAATCCCTTTAAATGTTATACTAGAAGCGTTGGTTATTTTGGATATCTAAACTTTACCCCGACACTATTTCTGCAAGCTTAGCTATCGAAAACTTTAAACTTTTGAAAGTGCAGAGCCTTTGTGCGCGGCAATATGATCTGATTTATCACTCTCTATTTCGTACTGCGGATCTTCTTTGCTTGCGTGATGCGTGTAGTCTTTGTACTGAAAATCTGCATGATGAACTTTTATTATTTTTCCAGAAACGCGCCCTGCTTCTGAGTTCCATTTTACATGATCGCCTACTTTAAATGTTTTCAAAGCTGTTTTAATACTTCCCGCTGATCTCGCCGACTTTACGCAGAGGTCTTTTTCTGCGCTTGTCTGTATCATCTGCGAGCTATTCTACTGTCTTTTCCCGCTGACCTCGCTGATTTACGCAGATTTTTTTTTGGAATGTTTGCATTAATTGTTTTACCATTCCCCGCCTTACTAAAATAAGAAGGAAGTAAGGCAAGAATGAATATAGGTATATTATTGGCAGTTTAGTTTGGCTTTTTAAATCTGAACTACTTCTTGAGAACCAAAATCAATTTACATCGCTTCCAATTTTAAAATCACACTATTCCGGCCAGCCCGTACATCTGGGTTAAAACCAACATTCATCAAAAATTCTCCTGTATATGTTTTCTCTTCGTCGACGGTTGATTTTGTGCCAGGATATAGATTTATCTCGCTGAGCTTATACTTTTTATTGGCTTTTAACCCCTGCAATTTTATAGGGAATTGGCTACCGGCGGCATAACGGTTGTTGACGAGGTAATTGAAAATAACGCCTGTACTTTTATCCTCCGTCAAATAAAGCAGCGAAGCTACATCACCTTCTGTTGGATTGGCCAATCGAAACTGGTCTCCGTGCCACACAACATCTTTAATCCCATTATAAGCTTGCACAGCAGCTTTACAAAACTGTAAATCAGTCGGCGATAAGGTTTTTACGTTAAGATCGAAACCCAATTTACCCATCATGGCTACGTCGGTGCGAAATTTTATGGGTTGTTTGCCCCAGTCTGTAACGTGGTTTGCAGAAGTAATGGCGGGATAAAAATAAGAATATTCCCATTGGATGAAGATGCGCTCCATTGGATCGGTATTGTCACTTGGCCAAAACTCTGTAAAATATTGCAGGGCTGCGTAATCTACCCTACCGCCGCCGCCAGAACACAACATCATCGGCACTTTTGGATATTTTGCCCTAACCTTTGCCAATACATTGTAAAGCCCACGCATATAATCTATGTAAAAATGCGATTGATTTTTGAGGTATGCAGAGTGTGCGTTATAAATTACCGCGTTACAATCCCATTTTATAAAAGCCAATTTAGGGTTTTCTGAAAATAGATGATCAACCACGCCGAATACAAAATCCTGTACTTTTGGATTGCTCAGGTCTAGCACCAATTGATTTCTAAAATATTTCTCAGCACGAGCTGGTTCTTTTATCACCCAGTCGGGATGATTTTCACACAACTCACTTTTGGGATTTACCATTTCTGGCTCAATCCAAATGCCAAATTTTACGCCTTCGGCACCTGCTTGTTTTACGAGCGAAGCAACGCCGTTTGGCAATTTTTTCTTATTTGGCTCCCAATCTCCCAAGCCAGCGTTATCTCCATTGCGCGGATATTTATTGGCAAACCAACCATCATCCAGTAGAAAAAGATCTACGCCCAAGTTCTTAGTATCTTTTAATAAACCGAAAAGTTTATTTTCGTTAAAATCGAAGAAGGTAGATTCCCAATTGTTTAAAAGCGTTAGCCTTTCTCCATTTCCATCTAACAGTTTATAATCTCTTGCCCAGCGCTGCATATTTCGGCTTGCCTCGCCTTTGCCCTTGCTAGAGAAAGTGTACAGAAATTTTGGCGTGGTAAATGTTTTGTTGGGTTTTAAGGTGTATTCAGAAGCGTAGTTATTTATACCTGCAATAAGCCTTAAACCATTTTGTGCATCAAGCTCTAAATCTACCTTAAAGTTACCGCTGTATTCTAAAGCACCAAAAAGCACATCCCCCTCATTTTCAGTCGCAGGTTTATTTAAGGATACCATAAAAACAGATGGCATATACAAATTGGCCCTAGTGCCAAGTTTAGAATCGAGTGTTTTAATTCCATACGTAAGTTTGGCTTCTTCGGGCTGCATTTCTCGCGCCCAATTGCCATGATAATGCGTTAACCAATAGCTCTCAGATTTGAGGTATAAATTAGCAGATGCAAATTTATGTAGCACTACATTTCCCTTTTCTTGATGTTTAATTTCAGACCATTGTTCAACAACATTTTCCTTAAAATAAGTTTTGTAAAAGAGCGTAACCTCAAATTTATACACCGGATCTTTTAAAACAACGCTAAGCAGGCTTACATTATCGCTTATCTTTTCAACAGCATGGCCAACATATTTTAAATCCAGCGAATTGTCGCCATCTGCATGGGTTACCGTAATGGCGGGCTCCAACAAATTTCTAGAACCAGACGATGTGTAGACCGATCTGAAAACTCCGCTGTTATCATTCCGCTGTTTGTAAAGGTCAGATACTTTGTCGTATTCATCGGTTTCTGCCAGCTTCTTACCGAAATATATCACGTTTAAATCTTTATCGCTGTTGGCTTGTATTACTAAAGCATTGTCTTTTGTTTCTATGGGTATGGTAATGCTTTGCGCTAACGCGGCGGCAGAGTATGAAAATAAAATCAACAATGGGCGAAGCCCTTTAACCTGTAGTCTAAAAATATTTTTCATGTATTTGGAAAGATTTTTTTATGTTTAACTAGCCTCATTCCTTTGGTTAGCCATTAACATATCAATTGGCTAGGCCTGTTGTTATCTATAATGTGATAAATATAACAAGCTAAATTTTAAATCCAACTATTTATTGAACGATAATTTAATCGGCAAACAACCAGCCGGGTCTTACATCTCCGCTATGTTCTTTTGGCACAAAGAAGCACATAAGTTTGGAACGTGCCCAAGTCTAAAGAGAAAATACTGTTTTTAATGCCTGAGGAAACAAAATTGCTGTTAATTAAGCCAAACAACAATCATGTTAGCGTACACATTTCAAACAACAACTTGGGTAGATTAAAGCCACCGACACTTTAATAGATTAATCGATTTAGCATCTTTTTGCGGCCACTATTTGATTGTTGTAAAATATTTTCT
Organism: Pedobacter sp. UYP30; assembly: GCF_040547165.1. Taxonomy (NCBI): domain Bacteria; kingdom Pseudomonadati; phylum Bacteroidota; class Sphingobacteriia; order Sphingobacteriales; family Sphingobacteriaceae; genus Pedobacter; species Pedobacter sp. UYP30. The sequence continues at coordinate 89,334 of NZ_JBEPPD010000005.1, forward strand.
ATTTTGGCAGGAACCAAATACTAAATTCAATGAAAGCGCTCTCCAATTACGCCATCAATTCTTTGGCAATGTCTTGTCTTTTTCTAACCAAATGTCCCCTTTATTATGTTTAAAAAAAATTACCTTTTAGTCCTAATTTCCCTTTTTGGGTTGCAGCTAGCCATGCAAAGCTGCGCCAAAAAAGAAGTGGCTTTAAATACCGTCGAGCTGACGCTAGATAAATCAGCGGTATTTTTAACGCCAAACAACAGTGTCAGTGTTAACATTTCGACAGGCAATGGCGAGTATACAGCTATATCATCTGACGTAAAGGTTGCCACTGCTAGTATAACCGACAATGTAATTACCATTAAAGCCACCTCCAAAGAAGACAAGGCAAATGCAGTAATTGTGGTAACCGACAAAATGTTTAAAAGACAAAGTATCGACGTAGTTATTTCAAAACTATTTGAGATGACTTTAAGCAAAACAGAAGCTTCTTTAGAAGTAGGCGTACCAGGAAAAAATGAACTTACTGTAGATATAAATACAGGTAACGGCGGTTACAAGACCGAGCTGGTGGAAAACTCAAGTCAGTTTGTAGAACTTAATACAACTAAATTAGAATCGCACGCTAAACTTACCATAAAGGCTATTGCGGCCGGTATTGCAAAAGTTAAAATAACAGATGCGAAAGGAAAAGAGGCGATGGTAAAGCTTACCATTACTGCGCCATCCACACTAGCACTTTCTAAAAATGATGTAACCTTATCTGCCGTGCAGGGGCGTGAAGACATCACGGTAACTTCGGGTAATGGCGATTACAAAGTTTCGGTAGCAAACTCATTCATTGCCAAAGCATACGCTAAAGGAAATGTAATTACCATAAAAGGTAAGGTTAACGGAAGTACGTCCGTAGTTATCGAAGATAAAAAAGGACAAAAAGCAACGGTTAATGTTAAGGTAGAAGGAGCAGCATTCGCAATGAATTTAAGCGACCAATATTTTGGTTACGCCAACTTCAATGATATCGCTATTGTTGATCAAACCATAAAATCATTAAAGCAAGTCACTTTTGAGATGACCTGCAAAATTGATGGCTACCGTGGGCTGCAAACTTTTATGGGGTTAGAAGGGAATTTAATCATTAGAGGTAAAAATGACGATTTCCAACCAACCCATCCATTACAGATTGTTGGTTTGGGCGATAAAATTACCTTGGAAAGCACAAAAAGCTTTAAGTTGAATGAATGGATGAATATTGCGCTGGTTGTAGATTGCAGCAAACAAGATATTAGCGAAAAATACAAACTGTATATTAATGGCGTTCAAGATGCTTTAATTGTATCCAGACAGGAAGACACACATACGTCGATTAACTTGGCATCAAGTAGCGACGGTAATCGGTTTGAAATTGGGCGAGCTTTCGGGCAAGACTTCAGGGCAATGAAAGGCATTGTATCCGAAGCTAGGGTGTGGACGGTTGCGCGTACAGCACAACAGATTAAAGACAATATGTGTGCATTAACGGCAGAGACGAATACTGGATTGCTTAGTCGTTGGAATTTTACCGCAGGAGCGGAAACAGACTACATTCAAGACAGCAATGGAGGTAAATATGAAACCAATCTAATTATCGCGAATGCGAAGCTCGGTGGAAACTATACCCCGGTTAAAGCTCCGCAAAGTGTATTTGTTAGCAAAGGCTGTCCTAATTAGAATTACTATCCTATAATTTTTCATACCTATATATCATTGAAATGAAGATAACATCAAAAATACTTACCCTTTGTTTAGTCTGCTGTCTAATCGTTTTATCCTGCAAAAAAACTGAGGTTAAAGTACCAGAAGATACAGTTGGCTCTGAGATAGCACCCGTTACCAAATTGGTTGCAATGCCAACAGATGAAGAAAATGAATTGGAAGTGAGTTGGACTAATCCAGATGATGATGCGCTGATTAAAGTTTCCATCGCATTCTCGCCAACTACCGGAGGAGTGAATACAACTCCTAATCCACTCATTGTAAATGCGTCAAAAGGAACTGATCAAAAGGCCTCTATTTTGGTGCCTTCGGCTGGTAAATATATAATTCGCGTATTTGCTATTAATAAAGCTGGCGCAAAGTCTGTTGAAAGTAAGGTAGAGGCCACTCCATATTCGGCTAGTGCCCCAGATCTTACGCCTGTTTTTTTAAAGCGCGCAGATACGATGATGACCTCACTTGTAAAACTATATCTTGATGGCAAAGAGCGAGACATTTGGACTTCGACTTATCCTTTTAAGGATGGATTTTGGAATGGCGCAGCCGTAATTTGGGGCCATGGAAGTGCTTTTTCTGGCTATGCTGCTTTTAAAGAGGCTTCGGAAGCATTTCCTGCCTATAAAAATAAGGTAGCTAATTTATACGATGCAAGGCTACTTACAGGTATTGATAAATTTAGGAACACCGCCAACAACAGGGCTGAAGCTTACGCTGTTTATCCCGGTAGCGGAGACGAACGATACTATGATGACAACCTTTGGGTTGGACTAGATATGGTTGATTTGTATAATCTAACAAAAAACCAGGAATACCTTAATCGGTCTAAAATGGTTTGGCGCTTCATTTTAGAAGGTACAGATGATAAGATGGGAGGCGGCGTTTATTGGAAAGAATACGGGAACTCAAAAAACACAGTCTCTAATGCTCCCGCGGCTGTGTTGGCAGCTAAGCTGTATTTGGCAACCAATGATCCTGCGTACTTAAAAAGTGCAAAAGAGTTATATGCATGGGTAAAGACACATCTTCAAGACCCCTCAGATTATCTTTATTGGGATAATGTGACTTTGTCTGATGAGAATGACCCTAACTCACCTTTACTTATCGCCAAGCAAAAATACACTTATAATTCTGGACAGCCTATGCAAGCCGCTGCCTTGTTGTACAAAATAACTGGCGAAAACCAGTATTTAACCGATGCTCAGAATATCGCCAAATCGGCCTACAAAAAATGGTTTATTCCCTTCCATTCTTATGCAACCGGAGAGTCCTTCAAAATCTTAGAACCAGGTAGTGTTTGGTTTCAAGCAGTAATGTTTAGAGGATTTATAGAACTTTATAAGATTGATGGCGACAAAACTTATGTTAGAGCCTACCAAAAAACAATGGCTAACGCTTGGCTTTCTAATGCCCGCAATAAAACCACTGGTTTAATAAACGAAGACCTAAGAGGCGGAACTACGCAAACTAATTTTGACATCCTGCATCAAGGTGCTTGTTTAGAAATGATTTCTAGGTTAGCAACGCTGGAGCAAAAAGGATTTTAATTAACACTCAGAATAACAACAGAGACTGCATCATAATTAATGGTGCAGTCTCTGTTGTTGTGTGATAAAATTGCAAATTGAGCCACAGCGACAGAGCACCGATTTGCATAAAATTTAGCCCTATTAATTCCTTGCGCGTATTTTGTATAATTGACATAAGTTCGTCGCACATATCGCGGCGAGTAATAATTTTTGCGGCGAATATGGCGATTTTCACCGCGTATTATGCAGCGAATGTTCTTATTTTAAATAAAATACACTTACATTCGTTCTAAATGTTTCTGTAATGTACATCCATCAATTAGCAAACTGGCCAAATTTTATCTGGGACACCGATGCATTGCTTACTAAACTTGGTGAAGTTCGGCATCGCCAAGGCACTATTTTGGGTTTAATGAGTCAAGCGGGATTTACTACGCAGGAAACCGCTTTAGTTGATACGCTAACTTTAGATGTCACTAAATCGAGCGAGATAGAAGGCGAGAAGTTAAACGATCAACAGGTAAGGTCATCGATAGCCCGACGGCTTGGGATTGAAATAGCAGGTACAATCCCATCAGAACGGGATGTTGACGGAGTTGTGGAAATGATGTTAGATGCAACTCAAAATTATACCGAAAAGCTATCTCAAGAGCGATTGTTTAGCTGGCATGCGGCATTGTTTCCAACAGGAAGAAGTGCATTGCAAAAAATAACAGTCGGCGCGTGGCGGACGCCAGAAGCTGGGCCTATGCAAGTGTTCTCTGGCGCAATGGGAAAAGAAACGGTACATTTCGAAGCACCAAAATCAGAGGGTGTCGCAGAAGAAATGGGGACCTTTATAAATTGGTTTAACGCACCGGCAGAAACCGACCCGGTACTTAAAGCAGGAATAGCGCATTTATGGTTTGTAATCATACACCCTTTTGATGACGGCAACGGACGCATTACTCGGGCGCTTACTGATATGCTTTTAGCGCGTGCAGACGGTTCGAGAAAACGGTTTTATAGCATGTCTGCCCGAATATTAAAAGAAAAATCTTCTTATTACGATATGCTCGCCTATACACAAAAAGGCAGCTTAGACATTACATCTTGGCTTCGTTGGTTTCTAGATTGTTTGTTTTCTGCAATGGACGATAGTGAACAGACCCTTGAAAGTGTCAATGCTAGAAACAAATTCTGGGAAACTCACCGGGAAACCACTTTTAATGAGCGCCAGCAAGAAACCATTCATTTACTTTTAGACGACTTCTTTGGAAACCTAACCTCCAGCAAATGGGCAAAAATAAACAAGGTATCTTCTGATACGGCGCTGCGAGATATTCAAGATCTGCTAGCAAAAGGGGTTTTGGAAAGAAATGGAGAAGGAGGAAAAAATACAACTTATGGGTTGGTGGTGTAAAAATAATATTTGGAAGTTACCGAAACGATGACTGTAATTTCACTGCAAAAAACAGTCGCCCATTTTTTTAATTTATGTTAGATCCTCGAACTATTCACAAAACACACTGTAAACTACGAAATTATAAATGCAATTATAGTGGGTATAGTACAAAATATCCTAATTTAATTTTGTGTTTATAGTGAGACTAAGGAAACAGCGGAAGTTCAATAAATTATCACCAAAATAAAGTATTCCATCGAAATCTTTAACCAAAAAAAAGCCCTCTAGATTATCTCTAAAGGGCTACAATTGTGGTGCCTGCTGGAATCGAACCAGCGACACAAGGATTTTCAGTCCTTTGCTCTACCGACTGAGCTAAGGCACCAACCGTTTTGTGGTTGCAAATGTAGCGTTCTTTTTTAAAACTACGAACTTTTTTAACAAAAATCACCGTGCTCGCTGATTATCAATCGCTTACTTTTTTGGGCTAGGCTAAATCTGTAATCACATAAAGCCAGCGAGCTAAAAATATTCTAGTTTTAGCGTCTTTTTATGCAAGAGTAGATTTTTTTCACAATTAAATACCTTAATTTAGCCTAAAACAACCAAACGAACATGTTAGCTCAACTCATTTTTTTAATTGTTGCCTTGGTTGCCATTGTGCTTTTCAGCCTAAATTTGCGGAAAATTTTGAGAAACATCAACCTTGGCATACCAACAAACCGCAGCGATCAGCCTGCCAAAAGATGGACAACCATGCTTCGCGTAGCATTCGGGCAATCTAAAATGATTGTGCGGCCCATTCCTGCCATCCTACATTTCTTCGTTTACGCAGGCTTCGTTATCATTAACATAGAAGTTTTAGAAATTGTAATCGACGGACTTTTGGGCACGCACAGAATTTTTAGCGGCATTGGAGTTACTTACAACGTACTTATTGGTGCTTTCGAAATATTAGCAATTTTGGTTCTCGTCTCCTGCGTTATTTTCCTTATCCGCAGAAACGTGCTAAAAATAAAACGCTTTTTTGGTACGGAAATGACCACTTGGCCAAAATCTGATGCCAATTATATCCTCATTATAGAAATTTTATTAATGTCGGCTTTCTTGTTGATGAACGGCTCTGATGCCAAGTTGCAAACCATGGGCTTGTCTCATTATGTACAAGCAGGTTCGTTCCCGGTAAGCAGCCATCTAATAAATTTATTACCAAGCAGCGAGACAACATTAATTGCGATAGAACGCAGTTGTTGGTGGTTTCACATCGTTGGTATTTTTGCTTTTCTAAACTACCTACCCTATTCCAAACATTTCCACATCCTTTTTGCATTCCCAAATACCTATCGGTCAAACTTAAACCCAAAAGGACAATTTGAAAATATGCCTTCGGTAACCAATGAGGTAAAAGCCATGTTAGATCCAACTTATACGCCTTTAGAATTGCCTGTAAGTAAATTTGGCGCTAAAGATGCAACCGATCTATCTCGCATAAATCTAATGAATGCCTATACCTGCACCGAGTGTGGACGTTGCACTTCGGTTTGTCCGGCAAACATTACCGGTAAACTCTTATCGCCACGCAAAATAATGATGGATACGCGCGATAGGATTACCGAAATTGGCAAGGGCATAGATAAAAACGGAAAAGATTTTACCGATGGAAAATCGTTGTTAGACGATTATATTACCCGCGAAGAAATTTGGGCTTGCACCACTTGCAACGCTTGCGTACAGGCTTGCCCGGTAAATATAGATCCGTTGCAAATTATTATGGAGCTGCGCCAATATGCCGTTATGGAAGAATCACAGGCACCTGCACCAATTAATGCTATGCTTGGCAACATAGAAAATAACCAAGCGCCTTGGAAATATCCTCCAGCAGATCGGTTTAATTGGGCAGATGGCGAGATGTGAGAATTGAGATGTGAGATGTGAGATGTGAGATGTGAGATGTGAGAGATGACGGTAACGAAAACGAGTAAATGGGAAAAAAAAGGCTGCAAAAAAGTCAATATGTTATTCAAAGCCCCTTTGGAGTTTGGGGATAAACGACTAAACCATTTTTTTTGGTAAAGCAAGCACCAAGCAATTTTTAAAGTTTTGCCCCGCTTTCTGCTATAGCTGCTCATGCTTCGCAGGCTGCCGCTGCAATCGGGTTTAGAAACGCAGGGAAGGATAAGAAATTGAGGTTGCAAACCGTGAGAAGTGAGATGTGAGACGAATAACGACTTAACGACAAACGCCTTAACGACAAACGACTAAACAACTTAACAAATAACGACAAGCGGAAGATTGAGGTTGAAGTAGACGTTGAGCGAAACAAAGGATAGCAACTTACCAACTAACCCCTAACCTTCTAACCTCTAAACAAATTTAAAAACGACTAAACAAAAAGATATGCAATTCAAAGTACCTACCATGGCCGAGTTAACGGCAAAAGGAGAAGAGCCAGAAATACTATTCTGGGTGGGCTGCGCCGGAAGTTACGATGAGCGCGCTCAAAAAGTTACCCGCGATATTTGTAAAATCCTCCACTTTGTGGGTATAAAATATGCCGTTTTAGGCACTGAAGAAAGCTGTACCGGCGACCCGGCTAAGCGTGCGGGAAACGAATTTTTGTTCCAAATGCAGGCTATGGGCAATATTGAAGTACTAAATGGTTACAGCATAAAAAAAATAGTAACTGGTTGTCCGCATTGTTTTAACACCATAAAAAACGAATATCCAGGTTTGGGCGGCACTTATGAAGTCATTCACCATACCCAACTTATTCAAGATTTAATCGAAGCTGGCAAGTTAAAGGCAGAAAATGGCGAAAGTTTTAAAGGCAAAAAAATAACCTACCACGACCCTTGTTATTTAGGACGCGGAAACGGCGTTTATGAAGCGCCTAGAAAAGCGCTCGAAGCTTTAGATGCAGACCTCGTAGAGATGAAACGTTGCAAAAGCAATGGCCTTTGTTGCGGCGCTGGTGGTGCACAAATGTTTAAAGAACCCGAAAAAGGCAATAAAGACATCAACATAGAACGTATAGAGGAAGCCATAGGGACAAAATCTACTATTATAGCGGCGGGTTGTCCTTTTTGCATGACAATGCTTAGCGACGGCGTAAAAATGAAAGAGAAGGAGCAAGAGGTAAAGGTGTTAGATATTGCAGAGATTACAGCTATAGCGAATGGATTGTGAGAAGTTGAGGGTTATTTGGTTAGAGGTTAGTTGGTTAGTTGGTTAGTTGGTTAGCGGGTTAGTTGGTTAGTTGGTTAGAGGTAAAGCGTGTTTTTAGCATCCATGAAAAGCATGTCATTTTCTAAAAACTAAAGTTTAAATTCCTTCCGAGGTGTTCAACCGGAGAGAAATTTTGAAACATTTCTATTGTAGATGCAGCGCATCGGCCGAAATAATAGCTGTGGGTTTCAACCTACAGCAAAATAAAAATAACAGCCGCTACATTCCAGGTGTTAATGCCGAACGAAACATCAAAGATGCAGCGCATCGGCCGAAATAATAGCTGTGGGTTTCAACCTACAGCAAAATAAAAGCAACAGACGCTACATTTAAGATGTGACGTCAAACAAAACATTAAGAACCCAGCGCATCGGCCGAAATAATAGCTTTAGGTTTCAACCTACAGCAAAATAAAAATAACAGATGCTACAATTCAGATGTTAACGTCGAACGAAACATTTAAGATGCAGCGCATCGGCCGAAATAATAGCTGCGGGTTTCAACCTACAGAAAAATAAAAACAACAGATGCTACAATTCAGGTGTTAACGTCGAACGAAACATCAAAGATGCAGCGCATCGGCCGAAATAATAGCTGTAGGTTTCAATTCGCCGTGCCTTAATAAAACTAGCCAACAATAGAAATTGGCTTCATCAACCTACTCGCGCAATTTAAAAACCCTAATCAAACATTTACTTTTGCTAAAACTATAGGATTTATATAATAATCAAAAAATATTTCTTAGACTAATCTAACTTTGTATATTTGTGAAATATAACCGCTTCATATAATTTGCATTGCGTACCATGAAAGATTTCCCGTCAGCGTCTTTAAGCGAAGTACACTCCTCGGTTGTCACCAAGAAGCCAGGCTGGCGCGGGTTACTTGCTTTCTTAGGCCCCGCCTATTTGGTTAGTGTTGGGTATATGGATCCGGGCAATTGGGCAACAGATATTGCCGGTGGATCACAGTTTGGGTATAAACTCATTTGGGTTTTGCTAATGAGCAACCTGATTGCGGTTTTGCTACAAACCTTAAGCGCTCGTTTAGGAATTGTTAGAGGGCTAGATCTTGCCCAAGCTTCTAAAAATGCCTACCCAAAATGGGCAAACATTCCGCTGTATATTTTGGCAGAAATAGCCATTGCCGCCTGCGATCTTGCTGAGATTGTTGGCATGGCCATCGGACTAAATCTACTTTTTGGATTGCCACTTATTTGGGGAATTTCTGTAACTGCTTTAGATACCTTGCTTTTATTGTTTTTACTAAAAAAGGGCATGCGGCGAATGGAAACATTTATTATCTGTTTAGTTGCCATCATCGGCATTTCCTTTGTGGTAGAAATGTTCATCGTACAACCTGTATATAACGATGTTTTTAAAGGGTTTATTCCTAGCAAACTCAGTGGAGATGCCTTATATATTTCCATCGGGATTATCGGCGCGACCGTAATGCCACACAATCTATACCTACACTCTTCTTTGGTACAAACTCGAAAGTTCGATAAAACTTTTTTAGGCATGAAAAAGGCCATAAAATTTAACTTTTTCGATACCGTAATTGCCCTCAACTTGGCCTTCTTTGTAAACGCAGCCATTCTTATTTTAGCAGCCGCAGCATTTTATGTAAATGGACATTATAACATTGCCGAAATTCAAGACGCTTCTGCTATGCTTAACAAAATGTTTGGCAAATCGGCCCCAACATTCTTTGCTATTGCTTTAATAGCAGCCGGACAGAGCTCTACCATTACTGGAACCCTTGCTGGGCAAATTGTAATGGAAGGACACTTAAATTTACGTATCCAACCTTGGTTAAGACGATTGATTACGAGGTTACTGGCCATCATCCCGGCTTTGTTTACCATTTTATATTTCGGACCAGATGCGTTGGGTAAATTATTGGTATTAAGCCAAGTAGTGCTAAGTTTACAGCTGGGTTTCGCAGTTATCCCACTTATTCATTTTACTTCTGATAAATTGAAAATGAAGGAATTTGCCATAAAAACCTGGGTAAAAGTTTTGGCTTGGTTAAGTGCTGCAATCATCGTTTATTTAAACATCCAATTGGTTGTTCAACAAATACAGGAATGGGCGGGAGAAGCAGGCGATGCAAAAGTTTGGGTTTATGCAATAGTTATTCCTGTCGCGCTTGCTTGTTTGCTATTGCTTGCGTACGTATTTTTTCACCCATTTTTTACAAAAGCTGACTCGATTAGGAAGCAAGTGCCACATGGCGCTGCCACTGCATTGTCATTAGAAACAGATGTGCAGTACCACCACATTGGCATTGCGATCGATTTTTCTGGAAACGAACAAAAGATTATTCAAAATGCCTTAAAACAAGGCGGAAAAGATGCCCACTATACATTTATACATGTGGTAGAAAGTGCCGCAGCACGTTATTTAAAGACCAATACACGCGATTACGAAACGCAGTTAGATCAAGAGAATTTAACAAAATATGCCCAAACCCTAATAGATTTGGGTTACCAGGCAACTACCGAAATTGGCTTTGGAAGCCCGGCGTATGAGATTGCCAAAATAATTAATGAAAAAGGAATAGATTTCCTCATCCTAGGTGCCCACGGCCATAAGGGTTTAAAAGACATTGTGCTTGGCACAACCGTTGATGCGGTTCGGCATAAGGTTGCGATTCCTGTATTAATTATTAGTTAAGCATATTTTTTTTTCGTTGAGGTGCTTGATTCTTTTCTAATAAACTTTTCGGTAATACCTAAAAAAAGGCCGAAAATTGCTATCGAGCTTTCCCGAAAGTTTAACTATTTTAAGACCTAGAATACGCAGTGCGAAATAAATTTTGCACCAGTTAAATCTGCGCTAACGACAGAAACGGCATCTTTTTGGGCTTTTTCTGCCCGAAAAATATAGTGGATGGCGAGCCTGTCCCGATTTTGATTCGGGATTAAAGCGCCCAAATGATCCAATATTTAAATATGATAGGGATAAATTGATATGTATAATAACCTAAAGACCTCACCTTTAACGAACCCACCCTGTACGAAAGCCTAGTTCAACTCGGTGTTAATTTTTATGATGGTACTTTTAATTTTATTCAAATCGTCTACCTCCATGTCTTTCATCGGGATAATAACCGAACTTGCCATGCTATCGATATCGCCGGCCTTATCGTTGTAGGTTTGCAGAATTACGTCATCGCCCACGGTACGCAATATAAGTTTCCCCTGTTTAGTTGTTCCGAGGTAGTCTATATCTTTGAACTTTGAGAGCTTAAAAGAAAAATATTCTGTTTTACCCGAGTTATAAAAACGTCGATACCTGCAAAAACCAGTGTTGGTAACATTTAGTTCGTAACGTTTAATCAGATTTTTTTCTTGGCTACCATCGTAATGGTCTACAAGTGTTTTCTGAAGATAATTAAGGTATTCTTCTAAGAGCATTGGATTGGAAAAAGCACAAAAAAGCGAAGCCATCATTGCAAAAACAGCAATTATTAAGGCTTTTGTAATCTTTTTCATGTAAAGAATTTTCGGTAGTACTAACATAAATAAAATGTTAAATTTGTACATGAGTTTTTCTCCACAATCTCGCGTTTGGATTTATCAAAGCGACAGACAATTCACGCTATCAGAAGAAAAAGTAATAGCAGAGAAACTAGCTGTTTTTACCAAGCAATGGCAGGCCCACGGAAGTGAACTGCTTGCATCGGCAGAAATTATGCATGGCTTTTTTATTGTGCTTATTGTTGACGAAACACAGGCAAACGTTACCGGATGTTCTATAGACAGCTCGGTAAGGCTGATAAAGGAAATTGAAAAAGAGTTGAAGGTAGACCTTTTTAATAGACTAAACATTGCCTATTTAGACGGAGACCAAGTAGCTTTGGTAGGTAGAAGCGAGTTTGAAGATTTGATAAACCAGGGCAAAGTAAACGCCGAAACTATTGTGTTTAACAATTTGGTGCAAACGCTAAAAGAATTAAATAACAGCTGGAAAGTTCCATTTAGAAACAGTTGGCACACAAAAGTCTTTAACATGGTTATGCCCTTGGCTTAATCCCACACCTTTAAAATTATTTTTTTTTATCAAAATAAAACTGCGAGAAAAGTATTATCTTGCTTCGTATAATTTGTTTAAAAATGGCGCGCTGGCTGAAGGTTTCTCTAGTTATTATTTCTGTTTTTGTTGGTTTAATTATTTTGATTTGGGTTGGCGGCGCATTTTATATTAGTGCCAATAAAGCGTCTATCCTAAAATCTGTAATTGCCAAAGCAAATCAATCTCTTAGCGGAAAAATTACCGTAGCAAGTATGACACCCACTTTGCTAGATGACTTTCCAAGCATCTCTCTTTCTCTTAAACAAGTGGTTTTGAGTGACAGTTTAATTGAGCAACACCACCATGACGTAATAAATGCAGGAGATATTGGCGTTTCATTAGGCCTCTTTTCTTTGATTAGAGGCAAAGTAACAATCAACAAAATTACCCTAAACAATGCTAAAATTTACCTTTACACCGATAGCAATGGCTACAGTAATACAAATGTTTTCAAAAAAAAACCAGTAAATGCCAGCACCTCAAACTCTAAATCGCCAGAAATAAAACATATAGATTTTAACAACGTAAACTTCGTCATAGAAAACCAGCAACACCATAAACTTTTTAATTTTGCCGTAAACAAGCTTCAGGGCAAATTAAACTATCCGGATACTGGCGTGAATGGTACTTTAAAAATTGATACAAAAATAAATTCTTTGGCTTTTAACACTAAAAAAGGCAGCTTTGTTCAAGGCAAGGATGTAAAAGGGAATATCGTTTTCAATTATAGTAAGGCAAAAGGATTATTAACTGTAGAGCCAAAAGTTTTAACAATTGGTGGTGATGATTTTAAAATTGGCGCAAAAATAAGTGTTGCTGAAAAAACTCCTTCCTTCGCAATTAATATTACCGCAGACCAAGTACTCTTTAAGCATCTAGCGAATTTACTTTCTCCAAACATTACTAAAAAACTTTTAAAATTTGATATAAAAAAACCGATTGCCGTGAAAGGTGATATAGTAGATGATGGATCTGGGAAATACAGAGACCCGCTTATAAAGGTTGCCATAACGGTTAGAAACAATATTTTAACTTTCCCGTCTGGTAAGGTAACTGATTGTAATTTTGATGGGTATTTCACCAATAAAGATACAACAGCTGGCATTATTGGCGATGAAAATTCGGTAATAAAATTATTGGCTTTCCGAGCGAATTATTTTAACGCACCTCTTAAAATTGATACTTTTTTGGTAACAAATTTAACTAAACCTATTGCAACCGGTTTGGTTACTTCTAAATTTCCATTAACAAATCTTAACAATTCTTTAGGAACAAACGATTTTGAATTTAAAAACGGCGATGCAGACCTTTTTTTATATTGCCGTGCAGACATAGATAGCTTGAAATTTACAAAGCCGGTAGTTTCTGGAAAAATTAATATCAGCAATGCCGATATCACTTACGTCCCAAGAAAATTACACCTCGTAAATAGTGCCCTCAACCTAAATTTCAATCAGAATAACTTAAGTATTACAAACGGTAGACTGCAACTTGGAAAGAGCGTGCTTAATTTAAATTGCACGATAGACAACTTCCTTAAATTGTACTATAATGACCCAGACAAGATATTGGTTAAGCTAAACATTAATAGTCCGCAGTTGTATTTGAATGAATTTTTACCGCTTTTAGGGCCAAGAACTGCCCGTAAGTCGGCTAGCAAGGGGAAATCGAAAAACTCCGTTTCTAAACAGTTAAGCAACGTATTGGAAGTGTCTCAAATGGATTTACACCTTAAAGTAGACAAAGCTATTTACCAGCACTTTGCAGCAACAAACCTAGATGCCGACATAGCACTGAGAGGTTTGGGCATCTATTTTAATAGAATTACCGTAAACCATGCGGGTGGAAAATTGGCCGTAAAAGGGAACTTGATTCAAAACTCGACGTATAATGATTTTAAGTTAAACTCTACCATTAGCCATGTAAATGTTAAAGATTTCTTTTATTCTTTTGATAATTTTGGGCAGAAGACAATTACCAATAAAAACCTGAAAGGATATCTTTCTGCATTGGCCAACATAACTGGCAAAATTTCGCACAGCGGAAAAATCTTGCCAAAATCTATTTATGGTAGTGTGGTATTCAACTTAACCAACGCAGCCTTGGTAGATTTTGCGCCCATTGCAGATGTAGCGCAGTTTGCTTTTCCCGGTCGAAATCTATCTAATATTGAGTTGAAGAATTTGGATGGAACATTTTTATTGAAAGGAAACACGGTAGAAATAAAGCCGATGCAAATAAACTCGAGTGTTCTCAACGTTAATCTGAAGGGCATTTATGGGTATACTTCTGGCACCAATATTCAGATGGATGTGCCACTTAGAAATCCAAAAAAAGACAAGGGTTTATCAAAAGGAGAAAAAAAAGAAAATAGGATGCGGGGAATTGTACTACACTTAAAAGCAATTGATGAAGATGGAAAAGTGAAGGTAAAATGGAACAAAGACCACGATTAGGCCGACGGGTTACGAGTTTCGGGTTACCTGGCAAAAGCATGATCTATCAATATTGCGCAAAAATGCTAGGTAGCAAAGGTAAGCCCCCTAACACTCAACCCGTAACTCGTAACACTTTCCCTTAAAAACCCAACGGCCCCAATCTCCTCATATTTCTCAATATTAAATATTGCCTGTGGCGGATATACGGTGTTGCATTGTTTGGCGACCACCGAATTGGATTTGGGAAACAGGCAGCAATCAAAGCCGCCTGATTCTTAGTTAAATCAGCACAACTTTTGTGATAATAGGCCTGCGAAGCAGCTTCTGCGCCATAAATGCCGTCGCCCATTTCTATCACATTTAAATAAACCTCCAAAATTCTTTCTTTGCTCCAAAAAAGCTCTATCAAAACCGTAAAATAAGCTTCGAAACCTTTTCTAATATACGATCTGCCGGGCCACAAGAAAACGTTTTTTGCAGTTTGTTGGGAAATGGTGCTCCCTCCTTTAATTTTCTTTCCCTTTGCATTATTTTCATAAGCTCTTTCCAGCGCCTTAACATCGAAACCATTGTGTTTTAAAAACAATTGGTCCTCCGCAGAAACTGCAGCGCGCTTCATGTTATCAGAAATATCGCCGACCTTTACCCAATGCTTTTCTAACTTAAAAGGTTTTCCTTGCGATTTTCTTTCAATATTTCGCAAAACCATCAATAACGTAATGGGAGGATTGATAAACATTAGTGCAAAAACCCAAATAACGGACACCAACAAAAAATAGACGAAAATCTTAGTAACAACACCTATTATTCTTTGCAACAGTGACTTTTTTTTGGTTCGATGTTTAGCAACTTTAGCCATGCGGCAAAGGTACGTAAAACGTGTGTTCGATTTAAAAATCAAAAAGCACAACCTGTCAATCAAGGCTGGTTTTAAATCATAACATTTAAAACCAGTTAAGTAATTAATTTTATAGAAGCATTTACAAAACACAAAAACGCGAATCAATTGTTATCCAAAAAAAAAGATTATGAACAATAAAGTTGCCCTCATTACCGGAGGAAGTAAAGGAATTGGTTTCGGCATTGCCGAAGCATTGTTAAAAGATGGATTTAAGGTTGCGATAACTAGTAGAAGCCAAGAAAGTGCAGACAGCGCGGCAAAAGAATTAAACGACGGCGAAAATGTGCTTGCCTTAGCGGCAGATGTGAAAGACTTTCAATCTCAAAAAGATGCCGTAGCCAAAGTGTTAAAAAAATGGGGACAAATAGACGTGCTAGTTGCAAATGCAGGTGTAGGTTATTTTTCCTCTATCTTAGATATGGATGTCGACATTTGGAAAGACACTATAGACACCAATTTAACTGGCGTATTTTACAGCGTAAAAGCTGCCGTAGAGGAAATAAAAAAATCAAAAGGCTATATTATTACCATTTCTAGTTTGGCTGGAACCAATTTCTTCGAGAAAGGATCTGCCTATAACGCTAGCAAATTTGGCCTTACTGGTTTTACACAATCCATTATGCTAGATTTAAGGAAATTTGGAGTTAAGGTAAGTACTATTATGCCGGGAAGCGTAGCAACGTACTTTAATGACCATGAGCCTAATGCAGCTAGCGATGCTTGGAAAATCCAGCCGGAGGATATTGGGCAAATGGTTTCAGATTTGCTAAAGATGAACCCACGTACACTACCAAGTAAAATTGAGGTTAGGCCAACCACTCCACAATAATAACGAACAAAAAAAGATAAAAAGCGATCAAATGTGTTAAAACAAATTTGATCGCTTTTTTATTGCATTTATCCACAAACTCGACAGAACATCTACCGAAGTTACCTATCAGTTAAGCCAAAAATATTTATCTTTTTTAAGTCAAAATCACCATATAAAATAGCAACCAAAAACTTATTAGCACAATAAAAAGTGTTAAAAAATGTTAATGTTACTAAAAGGTATAAAACAGATATGAAAACTATCAAATCTTTATTTTCCCCAGCAGAGATGCTAAGAAGGCTTGGCCTTTCTAAACTCTATTATTGGTTTAATAAGTAACATTTAAGATTGTATTGACTTATTAGTTCCGTTAAATTGTTAAATTTCGCTAGTAAAACTAACTTAAAATGCGAACATGATATTTAACAATTTAAAACGCTTCCTAGCAGTTGCAGGCATCATTTTTATTTGTGCGGCGGCAAGTGCGCAGATAAACAGAAAATTTATTGACAGAAACAACATGGACCTGAGCGTAAAGCCGGGCGATGATTTTTATGAATATGCCAGCGGTAATTGGATAAAAAACAATCCGGTACCGGCAAAAGAAACTAGATGGGGAAGCTTTAATGAGCTTAGAGATTTTAACATTAATGCAGTAAAAACACTACTAACTGAAGCAGCAGCAGAAAAAAATACACCAGCCGGATCTTTAAAGCGGAGGGTTGGCGATTTTTACAACGCGGGCATGGACAGTTTAACCATCGAGAAACTCGGGTACACACCCATCAAAGCCGATTTAGCAAAAATTAATCAAATAAAAAGTTTACAAGGAGTTCTAAATCAACTGGCGTATATGCGCACTGATGGAGTTGGTAGTGGTATTTTTAGCTTGAGTGTTGGCCAAGACCGAAAAAATGCAAACAAGAATATGGTAAATCTTGGACAAGGCGGCACCACTTTGCCCGATAGAGATTACTATTTGAAAGACGACGCACGCAGCAAAAAAATTAGAGAAGCGTACAACACTTATATGGTAACGCTGTTTAAACTTACTGGAAGTAACCAGAAAACTGCTGAGGAAAAAGCTGCAACTGTACTCAAAATCGAGACCGATTTTGCAGCTGCCCAGATGAGCCGCCTAGAAAGGCGCGACCCTTATAAAACCTACAATAAATATACTGTAGCAGACTTTGACAAAAGAACGCCAACCATTAAATGGGAAAGCTATCTGCATCAATTTAACATCAACGGGCAAGATACTGTATTGGTTTCTACGCCTAAATTTTTTTCGAGTATGGACAGCTTGTTAAATGTTGTGCCGGTTAAAGACTGGAAAATATACCTGAGTTGGAATGTGCTGAAAAATGCTGCCCCACTTTTAAGTTCCCCATTTGTTAACGCCAATTTCACTTTTACACAAGCGCAAACTGGCCAAAAAATAGAAACGCCGCGTTGGCAACGAATGTCTTCGCAAACTGACCGCACTATTGGCGAACTGCTTGGTCAACTTTATGTTGCCAAATACTTTAAGCCAGAAGCTAAAGAGCGGATGAACCAGATGATTGTAAACCTTAGAAAAGCATTTGCCATTAGAATTAAAGGTTTAGATTGGATGAGTGAAGAAACCAAGCAAAAAGCGCTAGCCAAACTGGATGCTTTTACGCCAAAAGTAGGCTATCCAAACAAATGGAAAGATTACAAAGGGTTAACCATCAATAAAAATACGTATTTCCAGAACATCAAAAATGCGAGTGTTTGGCAGTATAATGATATGGTAAGCAAACTGGGTAAACCTGTAGACCGCACACTTTTCGGCATGACGCCACCTACGGTTAATGCCTATTACAGTCCTACTCTAAATGAAATTGTTTTTCCAGCTGGCATTTTGCAATTCCCATTCTTTGATCCAAATGCCGATGATGCGGTAAACTATGGCGGTATTGGCGCTGTAATTGGTCATGAAATGAGTCATGGATTTGACGACACCGGAAGCCAATATGATGCAAAAGGCAACTTGAAAAACTGGTGGACTCCAGGAGACAGAAAAAAATTCGAAGAAAAAACTAAAGCAATAGGCGAGCAATTTGATGCCTATACCGTTTTAGATACCATCCATGTGCAGGGTAAATTAACCATGGGAGAAAACATAGGCGATTTAGGAGGGCTTAACGCAGCATATACTGCGTTTAAGCTAACCAAAGAAGGGCAAAGCACGACAAAAATTGATGGTTTTACACCAGACCAACGTTTCTTTTTGGCTTGGGCACAGGTTTGGCGCGGCAACATTTTACCAGAAATCGCAGCACAAATGATCAAAACCGATCCACATTCGCCAGGCCCTTATCGCACCATTGGTGCACCGGTAAACATGGATGCTTGGTATAAGGCTTTTGATGTAAAGCCCGGCGACAAGTTGTATAAAAAGCCAGAAGACCGCATAAGGATGTGGTAAAACTGAGCTGATTTTTTTTGAAATGCGGGTTTTTAGTTTTTATTTGTAGATTGTGTACTTAATTTTGTCTTTGTACAGGTTCATGAAAACTCTAAAAACCCGCTTCTCGATCGTCTCTTTTTTTAAAGTTCGATATTTGATGCCAAAACTTTTGTTTACACTTTGCTTAATAAGCTTGTCTACAGGTGCCTTTAGCCAGCATAAAATGCTCGGGCTAGATAGTTTGGTCGACACAAAGGATCCTGCATGGTCTATTGTACAGCGTTGGATTACTACTGCTAAAAACAAAGTTCAGGTTTTACCGGTAGATTCTTTAGAAGCAAAAGCAGCGCTCTACCAACTGCAAATAAGCACCTATTCTACCTTAGGCGGCGTAGTATTTAATACTGGCGGTATTTTAATAGACAGTGGCTGGGTACGCATTCTGGGTTCTGGAAATGAGCGGCTAACTCGTACCGTTCCTGGCTGGAATAAAGGTAAGACTTTAAAAACTTTTGGAGATGAGCCTGGGTTTCTACTTGTTGCAGACGATGCTGTTGGCGGCTTTTTTGCCATAAATTATGGCGCACTTGGCAAAGACCTAAAAAACCTCTATTACCTCGCTCCCAACAGTTTAAACTGGGAGCCACTTGGTACTGGTTATGGAGAATTCTTGCTGTTTTGCTTCAACTCAAACCTTTCAAAGTTCTACAAAGACCTTCGATGGGCGACTTGGAGCGAATTTATCTCTAAACTAGACGGAAACAAGGTTTACAGCTTTCGTCCATATCTTTGGGCTAAAGACAGAAAACCAATTGATGAATGCACAAGGAAATTGGTAGATGTAGAAGCGATGTACAAGTTTAATATTGCCAAACATGAAGAGCTTACAAAAAACAAAGAAAATGCCAACTGACAAACTTAGCCAAATGAGCCACGAAGAGTTGCTAAAATATCAGCAATCTATAAAATCTGTAACTTATATTTTTGCTGGTGTATTACTTCTTTTATTTTGCTTAAATACGTACAACACCATTAAGAAAGGCTTTACTGCGTTAAGCGTACTGCCAATTGCTTTGCTGCCCATTTTAATTATAAATTTCAGTACGTTAAGCAAGATAAAAAAAGAGCTGGCAAGTAGAGATGCGGAATGATGTTTCTAATTAAAAGCGCTCAGCCGATAGTTAAAAAACATAACTATCGAAACTTACAGCTAAAATAAAAGTTAGTAAATTTACCCTATGGAATATTGGAAAGAGATAAATAATAAACTTAAACCTTGGGTGGATACCGATTTAGATAAGACGGTGGTTGACCTTTTTGCTGGTTGCGGAGGTTTGTCTCTTGGTTTTGAAGCGAACGGATTCAAAACTATTGGCTATGAAATGAACGAAAATGCATCGAAAACTTATAACAAAAATCTTTTAGGTAAATGCGTAACAGGCAAACTAACACCTGAATCAAGCTATCCAAAAGCGGACATCGTTATTGGAGGACCGCCTTGTCAACCCTTCAGTGTAGGTGGAAAGCAACTTGGATTAGAAGATTCAAGAGATGGCTTCCCGATTTTTTTATCGGCAGTAAAACAACTCAACCCCGAAGTATTTCTATTTGAGAATGTTCGTGGTATGTTGTATAAAAATAAATGGTACTTGAGGGAAGTTATTGGAGAACTTGAAAGTTTAGATTACCATATTGACTATGGTTTATTGAATGCCGTAAATTATGAAGTTCCGCAAAATAGAGAACGTGTCATTGTGATTGGTTCAAAACAAAAAATAAAATTACCCAATCCAATTCGTAAAGTCGTTTCAGCAGGCGAAGCTTTAGGGGAATTTGCGTTTGAGTTTGATGAAAATTCAAAATTCTTCACAGAATCAATGGACAGGTATGTCGCGAACTACGAGAAGGCTTCAAAATGCGTTAATCCAAGAGATTTGTATTTAGACCGACCTGCAAGAACACTTACCTGTAGAAATTTAGCCGGAGCTACTGGAGATATGCACAGAGTAAGGCTTAATGATGGAAGGAGAAGGAGAATTACGGTTCGTGAAGCGGCACGACTACAGAGTTTTCCAGATTGGTATGAATTCCAAGGAACTGAAACACATCAATATACGCAAATTGGAAATGCAGTCGCACCGAATTTTGCTTTCCATTTAGCAAAAAACATAAAAAACCATATTATGGGAACAGCTGTCGAGAGCTATCCGATAGCTGAATTTGAACAACTTAGATTTTTCGAGAATGAAACAATATATCAACCCAGATAATTCAAAAACTTTTAGAGAAAAAACAAAAAAAGTTCAAGAGCTCATAAACACGGCCTTATATATTCTCGATAAATTCGGTATTCCTTTAGACAACACGGCTCGTAGATTAGAAAAAATGGCTATTTCTTTTTTGGCAAGTGGAGATATTAAAAATTTGAGGGACTTTGTTTCTGCAAAAGATTTAAATAGTGGGTATGCTCTAAAAACAAGAGAAATTATCAATTTCGTAAACAAATATTTTAGCGAAAATATTAGCCCTGGTTCTTATGATGACATTAGAAGAAAAGATTTGAAGCTATTAACTATTGCGGAGGTGGTTCTACAATCAAGTCCAAATTCGGCTACAAATGATTCAACTCGTGGTTACTCAATAAACCCAACCTACGCAGAATTGATAAGACAGTTTGGGGAAAAGAACTGGGAAAAATCCGTAGCTGACCGATTAAAAAATATTGAACCACTAAATGTAAAACTAAAAAGAGAACGACAAATTTCTAAAGTTAAAGTTACATTACCAGTTGGCGGTCAACTCACATTTTCGGCTGGAGAGCATAATGATTTACAAAAAGCCATTATTGAAGACTTCCTTCCCCGTTATGGATTTGGAGCAAATGTTTTGTATGTTGGCGACACTGCTGATAAATATTTGTATCTCGAAAAAGAAGAATTAGAAAAATTAAATTTCTTTGAAATTTCACACGAAGAATTACCAGACGTTATTGCATACTCAAAGAAAAAAAATTGGCTATACCTAATTGAAGCAGTTCATTCTTCCGGTCCTATAAATGAAATCCGACTGTTGCAACTTCAACAGCTTACTAAAAATTGTCTAGCTGACATTGTATATGTTACTGCATTTTTAAATCGTTCAAAATTTAGACAATTTATGACGGAAATAGCTTGGGAAACGGAAGTTTGGATAGCAGACAACCCTGATCACTTAGTACACTTTAACGGAGACAAATTTCTAGGCCCATACAGGAAAGACTAATTACTCCAAAATCAGTAATTTTATAAAACTATCGTTTAACAAAAACGCTTCTTATAAGCCCGCGTATTTCTCTTGCACTTTTTTCGAAAGTTTTGCCAGAACCAATTGCCTAGATTGCAAAATTAACTGTTTTATTCTTCTGTCATCAAACTCCTCAAAATGCTCTACCTGGACCCAGTGCCGTTTCGCGAGATGATAAGCCTGATTGATTGCAGGATGCTCCGTTAATCCGTCAAAATCTTCCACATCACATTTTATCGAAAACCGGCTTCCTTCCTCTAAGTTTATCATGATAAAAATCTTATCTTCTACCATAAAACATAAGTTGCCCCATTTTACATCTTCGGTTGTACCGGGCATGTTTAGACAAAACTCCCTTAGTGTTTCAATATTCATCGTATTTGTATTTTAAATCAAATATAAAAAATTAGCATGATTTGCTGAACAGCTAGCAGAGCAACACGTATCTTGTGAAAAAATTAAACAACAGATTAAATGAACACCATTATCCAAACGGCAGACGGATCAAACACCATCTTTAACGATTCTATTGGCGAAAACTACCACAGCAAACATGGTGCGCTGCAAGAAAGTAAACATGTTTTTATAGAAGCAGGTTTAGCATTGGCAATGAAAAAATTAGAAGATATTTCTATTTTGGAAGTAGGCTTTGGAACGGGCTTAAACTTTTTGTTGAGCATGGCCAGCGCTGAAGCAGCTGAAAAAAAACTAAATTTTACGAGTTTGGAGGCCTATCCCCTTCCCATAGAACTCATTAAAAAGACCGAATATGATCAGTATTTTTCTAACGAGATTTGGAACGCTTTCCTCAAAGCCTATCCTTTAGCATTAACTGATAAACAGCAACTCAGCCAAAACTGTAGCCTATCTATTTTTGCAGGCAAACTGCAAGATTATAATACCATAGATAAATATGACCTAATTTATTATGATGCCTTTTCGGTGCAGCACCAACCCGAAATGTGGACAGACGAATTGATTGACAAAGCCTGCAATTTTTTGAAACCAGGCGGTATTTTTGTAACTTATGCCATTACTGGCAATCTAAAAAGAGCGTTGAAACGGAATGGACTTACCATTGAAAAACTGGCGGGAGCGCCAGGAAAAAGAGAAATGTTAAGGGGAATAAAAGTTTAGGTTGATTTAAGTTTCGGCTTTATTAATATCAGCATTTAGCAGAGAAAAATTTATGTTAGAAGTAAACAACATTGTAAAAAAGTATGCCAATCACACCGCTTTAGACGATGTTAGTTTAAAGGTAGAAACGGGCAAAATTTTCGGCCTGCTCGGCCCCAATGGAGCAGGCAAAACTTCTCTTATTAGAGTAATTACACAAATCACTGCACCAGATAGCGGCACTGTTTTTTTTAACGGAGATCCCTTAACCTCAGCCCACATAAACAAAATTGGCTATCTGCCAGAAGAAAGAGGACTCTATAAAAAAATGGAAATTGGCGAACAAGCGCTTTATCTGGCCAAATTGAAAGGTCTTTCATCCGCGGAAGCGACAAAAAGGATTAAATATTGGTTTGGAAAACTTGATATGGGCAATTGGTGGCACAAAAAGGTGGAAGACCTGAGCAAGGGCATGCAACAAAAGGTGCAATTTGTGGCAACCGTAGTGCATAACCCCGAACTTATAATTTTAGATGAGCCTTTTTCTGGTTTCGACCCTGTAAATGCCGAGTTGATTAAGAACGAAATTCTAGAATTAAACAAACAAGGAACCACCTTTATTTTTTCTACCCATAGAATGGAAAGTGTAGAAGAACTTTGCGACAACATTGCATTGATCCATAACGCTAAAAAGATTTTAGATGGAAATGTGGATGAAATTAAGGCCACGTACCGCAACAATACTTATTTTGTAGAATATTCTGGAAGTTTCCATTTCGAGAACAACGCTGTTTTCGACGTATTGGAAGAGTTGCCATTGCCCGTTGGCACGAGAGTAAAACTACAACTGCACGAAAATTACACCGCAAATAACTTACTCGAGGTAATGATAGACAAGGTTAGCATAAACAGGTTACAAGAAATAGTGCCGAGTATGAATGATATTTTTATTGAACGTGTAAAAAACTAAGTCATGAGCAAAATTTCCCTCATTATACAAAGAGAATACCTGTCGAGAGTGAAGAAAAAATCCTTCATTATTATGACGTTTTTAACGCCCTTGATTTTTGCGTCCTTCTACGGAATGATTATCTATTTCTCTTACACAGGCATTAAAGATAAAACCGACAAAATTGGGGTAATAAACCAGAACAAAACACTGACAGAACATTTAACTTCGACCAACAACCTACAGTTTATCTATGTAGATGAGCCTTTTGAAACATTAAAAAAAAACATAAAGAAAAGTGGTTTTGATTATATTTTGTACCTGCCAAATTTCGATGTTAACAAACCAACAGGCATACAGCTTATTGGCATAAAACAAGGTGGACTTTCTTTAAATGGCAATGTAGAAGATGCCATTGCGGGCTTAATTAGAAACTACAAATTAAAACAATCGGGCATTTCTCAAAAAACCTTAGACAATCTAAAAAGCAACATCAGCATCGACACAAAGAAAATTGGCGAGGGCGGCAAAGAACAAAGCAGCAGCGCTGGCGCTAGTACCATTATTGCGTTTGTGGCAGGTGTGCTTATGTTTATGTTCATTACACTTTATGGCGTGCAGGTAATGAGGGGCATTATTGAAGAAAAAACCAGCAGAATTGTAGAGATTATCATTTCTTCCGTAAAACCTTTTCAACTAATGATGGGGAAAATAATAGGCATTGCCTTGGTTGGCTTGACCCAATTTCTGCTGTGGATTATATTAACCATTTCCATTTCTGCTTTAGCGGTAAGCGTTTTTGTAGATAAGAATGATGTTCAAAAAATTGCCACTTCTGCACAGGTAAGTAGCGTAAACCCGGCGGCACAAAATTTACAGGCAAGCGCTGGACCAATGGGCGATTTTAAAGCTGGCTTAGCTGGTCTGGATGTGGGAAAAATAACCGCCGTATTTATTTTTTATTTCCTTGCGGGATATTTGTTTTATAGCGCATTGTATGCCGCAATAGGATCTGCGGTAGATAGCGAAACAGAAACGCAGCAGTTTATGTTGCCAGTAATGATGCCGCTCTTGTTAGGCTACGCACTTTCTCTAAGTGTGGTAACCAACGATCCGTATGGAAACATTGCCTTTTGGCTTTCGATGATTCCTTTTACCTCTCCAATTGCCATGGTGGTACGCTTACCTTATGGGGTTCCGGGTTGGCAACTTGCCTTATCTATGGGCATTCTAATCCTCGGGTTTATATTTACTGTTTGGCTTGCTGCAAGAATTTATCGTGTGGGTATTTTGATGTATGGCAAAAAAGCAAGCTTTAAAGAAATGGCCAAATGGTTTTGGTTTAAGGGGTAAGGAAAACTAAAGCAGAAAGACCAAAGACTAAAGCTCCCGAAACCCATAATTGATAATTCATAACCCATAACCAAAAATGCGGAAAGCAATTATAGACTTAGGAACTAATACTTTTCATCTCCTTATTGTAGAAAAAATCGAAAAAGATTTCGAAATACTTTTTAAACATACCGAAGCCGTAAAATTGGGCGAAGGCAGGATAAACCATAATCAAATCATTCATGCTGCATTTAACCGTGGCATAAATGCATTGGTTCATTTTAAAAATGTAATAGACGACTTTGAAGTAGATGAGGTTAAAGCGGTAGCTACTTCTGCTTTGCGTGGTGCAGAAAATAAACAAGATTTTATCGATTTGGTTAAGGCAAAAACATTTATAAACATCCAACTTATTGATGGTGATACAGAGGCAAATCTGATTTATAAAGGGGTAAAATTGGGTGGCGCAATCTCGGACCTTTCATTAATTATGGATATTGGTGGCGGAAGTGTAGAATTTATCCTTTGCGATACCAATGAGGTTTTTTGGAAGAAAAGCTATGATTTAGGTGCTGCGCGACTTATGCAGCAATTTTTAAATTCTGACCCCATTAACGATCAAGATAAACAGGGAATTCTTGGTAAAGTTAATGAATTGTTACCAAATTTATTTGAAGTTTGCGAGCAACATAAACCTAAAACCTTAATCGGTTCGGCAGGAGCTTTCGAAACTTTTGCGGCACTCATTAAAGAAAAATATCAGCCAATTTTAGATGTTGAGGACACAAAAACCTATACATTTAACTTTGATCAATACATAGACATTACCACACAATTAATAACCGCTACGCACGGTGAGCGTATGAAAATGCCCGGAATGATTCCACTGCGTGTTGACATGAGCATGATTGCCGCGCTGATCAGCAACTATGTTATCGGTCGGCTGCAAATAGAAACCGTGAAACTTTCTACCTACGATTTAAAAATGGGTTTGGTGGCCGAAATGTTGGGTTGAGGTTGCTTTCCGGCTGTTCTGTTTCGAATGGACAATTGGGCGAAAATTCATGAGAATTAAAATATTTCGAAAACCATTAAGATTTTTTAGATTTGGATAACCGTTTTAAGTCAATTTTTAATAATCACAAACAAAAGAGTCTTAATAATCAATTCATCAACTAAACCTAAAATCAATTTTAATTTAATGAGCAACAAACCTGCATTTACCGAAAAGAAATTTTTACTGGTCTTAATATTTGTAACTTCTGTTTTTATGCTTTGGGGCATCGCTATTACCATGGGCGACGTGTTAAATAAGCATTTTCAGTCAGTTTTAAATCTTTCTAAATCTCAATCAGGCTTAGTGCAATTCTCCATATTTGGCGCCTATTTTGTTATGGGAATCCCAGCAGGTTTGTTTATGAAAAAGTTTGGCTATAAGATGGGAATCCTTCTCGGATTAACACTTTTTGCCCTGGGCTGCTTTCTTTTTATACCCGCAGCAAACGCCTCTTCATTTACGTTCTTCAGGGTTGCACTTTTTATTTTAGGTTGTGGTTTATCTACTTTAGAAACTGTAGCCCATCCTTTTATAGCCTCGTTGGGAGACCAGCGATCAAGCGACAGGCGTATCAATTTTGCTCAAGCTTTTAATGCTTTAGGTACCATCATCGGGCCAGCAATTGGTTCTTATTTTTTATTAAGATCAAGTACCGGCACAGAAGGATTAGAATCTGTAAAGGTTTTATACCTGGCAATTGGTATTGGCATAGCAGTTATTGCCATTTCTTTTTCTTTGATAAAAGTGCCTGATACTACAGATCCTCATGCAATTTCGGCTACTGACGAAGCAGCACTAAACATAGATCACGCGCCGTCAAAAAAGCTTTTCCAACACAAACACTTTGTTGGGGCGGTAATTGCGCAATTCTTCAATGTTGCCGCTCAGGCTGGCACATGGGCATTTTTCATCAATTACGGCCATGAGGTAATGGGATTTGCAGATGCCACAGCAGGAAATTTTATGGTGCTGTTTATGGTAATGATGTTATTGGGAAGATTTTCTGGAACCTTTATAATGCGCTATATTGCACCAAACAAATTGTTGGCCATATTTGCTGTATGCAATATTTTTATGTGTTTAATTGTAGCACAGGGCTTTGGTTTGGTTTCTTTCATTGCCTTGTTAATGATAAATTTCTTCTTTAGCATTATGTACCCAACTATTTTCAGCTTAGGAATCAAAAACTTGGGCAAACATACCCAACAAGCTTCTTCATTTATATCAATGGGTGTTGTTGGAGGTGCATTTTTTCCCTTAATTATGGGCTTGGTCGCCAATCATGACATTGCGAAAGCCTATTACTTGCCCATTGTTTGTTATTGTGTGATCCTCTATTTTGGGTATAATTTCAACAAACTTAAAGAAGCTTAGTACAAAGCGACCCTAGGCACTTCCTGTACATGGGGTTGCTTTGTTTTAACTGTAAAATTGAACTACACAACGATTAGAGGTTGCAAAGTTATACGATGTCTCTAAACTACTTATTCATTGTAAACAAATATCTTTTCAGCTTCCTTAATAGAATTCTTATGAAACATGTTTTAATCTTTTTAGCCTTATTTTTTGTTCTTGGCCACTCTTTTTCTCAAGAAAAGACCATCCCCGGTAGGTGGAGCGAACAACGAGCTTCTGAATGGAATGGCAAAACCAACTGGTACTGCGGCTTTAATTACATTCCCGCTTATGCGATTAATTATACCGCAATGTGGGACAAAACCACTTTTAACGAAAAAGCGATAGATAAAGAATTAGGATTGGCCCAAGGCTTGGGGATGAACTGTTTACGGGCAGTATTGCAATACGCAGTATATGAAGACGACCCGAAGTATTTTCTGAATACGCTTGATAAGTTTATGGAACTATGCGCGAAACATCACATCCAATTTATGCCTGCGCTTTTTGACGATTGTTCTTTCGGAATCAACGCCGATCCAAAAATTGGCAAACAGCCAGAACCCTTAGAAGGCTGGTATGCTTGGGCTTGGTCGCCTAGTCCTGGGCATAGCATGGTTACAAATCCACAAAGCTACCCAAAGCTAGAGAAATATGTAAAAGCGGTGATTAGCCGTTTTAAAGATGATAAACGAATTATGCTTTGGGATTTGTACAACGAGCCAACAAACGGTGGACTTGGCAATACCACTTTGCCACTATTGAAAGATGTAATTGTTTGGGCGAGAGCAATTAACCCTTCTCAACCTTTAAGCATTGGGGTTTTTGATCAAAACCCGAGGTTAAACGACATTATTTTAAATAATGTAGACGTAGTTACCTTCCACAACTATGGCAATAAAGAAAATTTAGCAAAGCAGATTGCCGAACTAAAAAAATACAATAGACCAGTCATCAACACCGAATGGATGAACAGATATTCGGGTTCTACCATAGCCGACAACCTTGAGGTATTTTACGACAATAAAGTGGGCTGTATGCTTTGGGGCTTGGTAAACGGCAAAACCCAAACAAATTTACCTTGGGGACACAGACCTGGAGATCCGGTTTCTAAGCTTTGGCAGCATGATCTATTCCATGCAGATTTTACCCCTTACGACTCCAAAGAGATTGAAAAGTTAAAATCTTATACAAAAAACATTAGGTAAACTGCCAGACCTTTAAGAGCTGAAGCTTACCTTTTCGTTAGAGATAATTTTGTATTAACCCGTAGCTGTCTAGATTATGCGCATTGATGACCGAAATCGGGCAAACTATCCTGTCTAAACGCAGTAGCCCAATCAATGTTCTGAATCATTTTTGATGGTTATTTACTGCTGCTTTAAATGGTTTTGTAGCAGCAGTAAATAAAAACTGTGCTTAAATAGTTTTTTTAATAAGGGGTAAATAAACTTTATAAGCCATAGCAACAAAAAAATAGTTCGTACGCTTTTAAAGAGCCGCTTGCTAAGCCAATATTTTAATCTTTTAAAACTTTAAAGAACTCATCCCGATAGGTTTCGCTAATGGGAATAAACTGATCGCCAATTTGAATCGAGTTTCCCTCAACCATTTTAATGTGCTCGATTGATATGATATAAGATTTATGTACTCGATAAAACGGCGGGTGCGGCAATTGATTTTCCAATTCTCGCAAAGTTTGATATACAACAATACGCTCGTTTTGCTTGGTAGAGATAGAAAGGTAATTCCGCATCCCTTCTACATATAAAATGTCTTGATAATTGACTTTGATAAACCTGTTTTTTGCATCGCCTTTAATGAACATGAAATCGTTTGCTGGTACAGAACTAACGGCGGTAACAGTAGATTCTACAACTCTAGGAACTTCCAACAAAATCTGAGCTTTGGCTACCGCTTTATAAAAACGCTCATAAGAAATTGGTTTCAATAAATAATCTACGGCATCTAAATCGAAGCCTGCCAATGCATATTCGCTATAAGCAGTAGTCAAAATAACTTTACACCTGTCTCCACAAATTTTTAAAAATTGGATTCCACTCAACTCGGGCATCTGTATATCCAAAAAAACCAAATCTACTTCTCCGTCCTGTACCATTTTAAGCCCCTTAAAGGGATCTGTCGTTGTACAAATAAGTTCCAAAAAAGGCGTTTTATTTACGAAAGTGGCGATAATTGCAGAAGCATACGCTTCATCATCAATGGCAATGCAACGAATCATTTGTTAGTTTCGATTTGGTTAAAGATATGCATTTTTACCACTTTATGGTAAGTGTAGTTTTATAGGTATTTTCATTGTTGGATACCAATAAGTTGTGCTTGTCGGGATAAATTAAGTTTAACCTCCGCTGTATATTTAGCAAGCCAACACCACTTGAGGTGTCTTTTTGCCCTCTATTTATTTTATTGCTAACTTCAAACACCACCATTTTAGTGCTTGCCCTTAGCTTTATTCTTACGGGACTATCCTTCTCATTTACTACGCCATGCTTAAACGCATTCTCTACAAAAGGGATTAGCATCAATGATGCAATTTCTTGATCTTCAGACACTCCATTAATATTAAAATCAATATAAAAATTCGGCTCGAATCTCATTTTAAATAACGCGATATAGTTGTTTACATAGTCTACTTCCTTAACCAGCTGCACAAAACCCGTAGCACTTTCGCTCAAGGTGTAACGCATCAAATCAGAAAGTTTTAAAACTGCATCAGCTAATTTATCAGAAACAGGAATCGCCAAAGAATATACATAGTTTAAGGTATTGTATAAAAAATGTGGATTTATCTGCGATTTTAAAAAAGCCAACTCTGCTTTGACAACATCATTTTTTAAGCTCTTATTTGTTATCTCTGTTCTAAAACTGTGTTGTACGCCGTAAACTGCCATCGCCACAACAATGTAAGACGTGCCCCAATAAACATTGTCTTTAAAATAATATAGTAAAGGAGTGCCGGGATTATAATTTCTAATTCCAAAAAACTTCGGATAAAATACCTCTTCGATTCCGTACCGCAAACATATAAATGCGAGCAATGCCACAATCATCCCACCGATGAGTTGCGGAATTTTATGTTGCTTCAAATAGTTCGGGTAAACCCACAAAAAGCAAATATAGAACTGGATAATTTGCACGGTAGTCATCGACACGCTAAACGCAATGCTTCGAAAGCCTTTAAAGTCTGCAACGTAAGAGCCATAAGAATAAGCTAAAAAGGCTGTCCAACAAATAAGGTGGATTAAGAATACTGGCATTCGTTTCATACAATAAAAGTAATTGCTTATCACCAAACAACCTATTTTGTTATTCGACCTCCTTAAAATTTTATCCCAAATGGTAAAAATAAAGGACGAGTTGAATGAAGATGCGGGCATTTTGGAATAAAATTTTAGGCATTTGGGATAAAAATATAGTTTCAAATTTAATTCTTATTCATATTTATCGGTATGCCAAATTGCTGAAAATTTGAAAAAAAATCATTTAACTCTTTTAAATACCCCATGAAAACAAAAAAAGCATCTTTAACTGTTAGCTGCACATTTTTTCTATTAATGTGCTCGGTCAATTCTAATGCACAAGTAAAAGTATTAACGGGAAAATTGATTGATGCCGAGAGTAAAAAAAATATCTCAGGTGCAGTTATCACTCCGCTTTCAAGCTCAAGTACCCATAGTCTAATAGTGTCAGACTCGCTTGGAGCATTCCAAATTGAATTGAAGCAGTTTGAAAAAGTAAGGTTGGCGATAAAGCATATTGGATATCGAGACACTACCTTTCAGGTTTCTAAATTATATTCAGATACAAATATAGTCATCGCACTATTTCCAAATACATATTTATTAAAGGAGGTCGATGTTCGGGGTAAAAAGGAATACATAAGTTTTGACGGCGAAAAAATGATTGTTAACGGACGCTACTTCGAGTCGACAGCTACAGACGCCTTCGACGCGCTCAAAACTGTCCCTGGAGTTATATTGGGGAACGACAATTCAATAAGTCTCAACGGCCGACAAGACGTAACAATACTGTTTAATGGTCAAAAACTTACCTTAAGCGCCCAGCAAGCAGCAAATATGCTTAAAAGTATTCAACCCGCCACGATAGAACGCATTGAGGTTGTAACATCAAAAAACGCAAAATATGATGCTGAAGGATCGGCAGGTATAATTAACATTGTAACGAAGAAACCGCTTACAGATAGATATTACATTTATTTAAATAGTGGGGTAATCGTTGATAAGCGTGTGAGGACAAACCATAGCATAAATGCCTATTTTAAAAACAAAAAGCTATCTGGATATGCAACAATAGCGGTAACCAACAATAGAAATTATTCTTCATCGGTTACAAATGCTACCTACTCTTCAATAAATGATTCTGCACAGGTGGCGATAACTGGTAATAGCGACAATAGGGATCTTTATCTTACTTCTAATATTGGCCTAAATTATGACGTGAACAAAACTTCTTTGCTGGGTATTTTTGCAAACCTAAATAGGGATTACTACAAGTCAGATTTTGATAATTTTTCGATAGCAACGGGAGCTCGCTCTTATCAACTTGGTTTTCAGAATAGAAATAAATCTGACGGTCTGTTAAATACAGTTAATCTGACCTATCAAAAAAAAATAGATACGATAGGGTCTTTCCTTAAGTTTTTAATTGGACGAATAGGTGGGTTTTCCAAAGATAGATCTATTTTATCTTATGATTACAATACCTCTCTAGGGAACTTTAAAGTGGACAATCGTGTTCCGCTAATGGGACACCAATATATTGCGTCAATTGACTTTTCTAAGAAAATTAAAACACAATTTAAGATCGACTTGGGAGCAAAAGTAAAAAGCGGATTTATCAACAATAAAATTAGTTACGATACCCTTCGAAATAATTTAATTTATGAGGATGTCATCAACAAATCAAATTTGGATTACAGAGAAAATATATCGGCTGCCTATATGTTGGCAACGTTATATAAGAAAGCTTTCTCTGCGGCAGTAGGCCTTAGATATGAGCATACTACCATGAACAATTTTTATATTGATAAGGGAGATCGATTTAAACGGAATTTTGACAACTTTTTCCCTTCATTTACGCTTAACCATAATTCGAAAAATATAAAATCTTCATTCAATATAAATAGATCGATACAACGGCCAAATTTTGAATATATAAACACCTATAAACAAGTTATTGATAGATATACCTACAGTGAGGGTAATGCGTCTTTGAAACCTTATGGTACATGGGACGTTTCCGCTAATAATTATCTTTATGGGTTTGCCTTCTTAAATTTTGGCTACGCCCATTCAAAAAATGTGGTAGTAAAGGTAAACAAACCCGTTACAGATAGTTTGATAAATGTCATACAACCCAACAATGCCCTTACTCGGGACATTTTTTATATAAGCCTCGGATCATATTTAAAATTTACTGAGAAGTGGGACGGTCAGTTAAATCTATCTGGCAATACCATTAAGAATAATATCAATGAGAATTTTTATACAACCAACTACGATAGTCGGTGGAACGCAAGATATAACCTAAGTTTTAGCTCAAGTTTTGCCATAACAAAATATTTTTCAATCAATAATTACTTATCATACAATAGTAGAAGTAGAAGTTATCAAAATTTTTCGAGCGGTAGGTGGCAAGATGATTTCTCTATTAACAAGTCATTTAAAAACAATTGGAGATTTAGTTTTTTAATTACAGATATCTTCAACACTTACAAAAACGAAACAACTATCTATTCTGAGAACTATTATTCGAACGCTAGCTTTAATCCAAATTCTCGTAGAGCATCCTTAAATATCAGTTATTATTTTGGAAAACTTAAAAGTTCCGTGAATGTGGATAAGTCACTAGAAAAAGAGAAAGAAAGGTTTAATAAAGACAAGGTTGGCAATTAACCACTATTCAAGCCACACCAAGTTTTATCCCAAACGGGCTTTTTTCAGGACGAACGCTTTTAACATCTTTTTGCAATCTCGGATAATTTTCGGCGACTTTGGGATAATAATATATAATAGCCTTCTGTTTCTCTACACTTTTGAGGAAACGACACAACAATCCTAACTCAAAAACTCATGAAAACCTATTTAACAATTGTCATCGCTCTACTTACAAATTTTATCATGCTTTCAGTGCATGCACAAATGGTTACAGGAAAAGTGCAAAATGAAAAAAAACAACCTTTGCTATATGCATCAGTTTCTTTGCGCAACCTAGCAGATAGCACCAGTACTTTGCAAGTGACCAAAGAAAATGGAAATTATCTGTTTAAAACCGTAAAGCCTGGAAAGTATGTGGTAAGAGTCTTAATGGTTGGTTTCGAAAAAAGAAGCTCAGAAGTTTTCAGTGTTTCGCAAGCCGATGTAAAATTGCCCATAATTACGCTGTTAGATAAAAGCCAAACACTTAACGAGGTTACCATCAAATCGAAAATGCCAGTAGTTGATTATAAGGCGGATCGGGTAATAATTAATGTAGAAAAAATGAATACAGCCGGCGACAATGCGCTCGAGGTAATTAGCAAAGCCCCCGGCATTCGTTTAGATAAAGACGAAAATATCATTTTAAAAGGAAAAACAAACGTTGCGGTAATGATTGATGGAAAAGTAAGTTATATGAGTGGCACTGAACTCACAACATATTTAAAATCTTTACCTGCTGATGCATTAAGTAAATTAGAGCTGATCTCTAACCCATCTGCTTCTTTTGATGCAGCGAGTAGTGGCGGATACATTAATATAAAATTAAAAAGAAATCGCATCCAGGGCTTTAACGGAAACGCAAATATTGGCGGCGGATATGGCAAATATGAAAAGATTTACGGTGGCACCAATCTTAATTACAACATTGGTAAACTTAGTACATTCGCACGTGTTAGCACAGGACATTACAATTCTTACAATAGGTTAACTTTAGACAGAACCATTGGTACAGACAAATTCAACCAGATAAATTTTTGGCATCCCATAACTCAAAGCACAAATTATTCTGCAGGATTTGATTACTATGTAAGTGACAAGCAAACCATTGGTGCTTCTTATAAAGGGTTTTCTTCGCCAGATGAAACCAACGTAACAAGCAATTCGCCAAGTTTTAATGCACAGGGTGGAAAGTTAGGATCCGTTGCGATGGTAAATCCACAAAATAATACTGCTGGGAATAATACTTTCAACGTAAATTATCGCTTTAATATAGATACCAGTGGTAGGGAGTTAAACTTCGATGCAGATTATGTAAATTATGGCAGTTCGAAAAATGAAAATTTTACAAATTTCTATTACAACCAAAATGATCAGTTAATTGCTAACCCGATTTATTTAAGAAATAGCGGCATAGGTGGTACAGACATTTACGCTTTAAAATTAGATTACATTTTTCCGTTTACTAAAACTTTAAAATTAGAAACGGGGCTAAAAACGAGTTGGGTAAATACAAAAAGCAACCTTGCTTTTGACTCCTTAAAAAACAAAGGATGGGTAAACGACCCAAGGAGGACAAACTTGTTTTTATATAACGAACACATTAACGCGGGTTATACTTCTCTATCACAATCGTTTAAAAAATTAGATATTAAAATAGGGTTAAGGCTAGAACAGACCATTGGTGATGGAAATTCTTCTAGCTCAACAGAAACAATTAGGCGTAATTATTGGCAATTATTTCCAAATGCGGCCATCTCCTATAAAATTAACGACAATAATCAACTTACTGCTTCGTACAGAAAAAGTATCAATCGTCCTTCTTATGGAAGTTTAAATCCCTTTGCGTTTTACACTGATCCCTACACAGCGCTACAAGGAAACCAATTTCTGCAAGCAACTTATTCCAATAACTTAGAGTTTAATTATACCTACAAATCATTTAGGCTGTTAACAATAAGTTACGCAAACACAAAAGGTGGGATATCTGAAGTTATTTATCAAAACAACGACACCAAAGAAAGTATTAGCCGTCCAGAAAATTTAAGCAACGAGAAAAGCTTATATTTTGCAACAGGTTCTCCTATAGATTTTTTTAAATGGTGGAATAACAGTACAGAACTTGCCGTTGCCTATGATGCTATAAAAACACCCGTTCAAGGCTCGGCATATAATGCAGCAAAATGGAGCTGGGGCGCTAGTACAGACAATACGTTTTCGCTTCCTAAAAAATACTCCCTTAGTATGTATGCCTACTATCAATCACCATCCGTATCTGGTTTGTTTAAAACGCTATCTAATTACGCAGTCAACGTTGGTGCAAAGAAAACTTTTTGGAACGATAATGCCACGTTGGCTTTAAAGTTTAATGATATTTTTGCCACCGGAAAATTCCGCTCGGTATTGCAATATGGAAATGTAAATACCTATTGGCAAAACGAATGGGAAAACAGAAAAGCTTCCCTCAGCTTTACTTACAAGTTTGGAAACATAAAAATGAAGACCGTTAAAAGCCGCAAAACAAGTACTTCTGAAGAAGAAGGTAGGGTAAATTGAAGTTGAGGCCGAGGTTTAGGTTGAGACCAAGTAACATTAAATTAAGCACTGTCACATGTTTCTTTTGAAAAGCAATACAACTGCTTTCTTGACTGCCCTCCCCGTTTTCCGCTAAATCCCTCCTGCGTCGGGGATACCGCTGCAACCGGGTTTAGTAACTTGCGGAGGAATAAAAAACGCAGAAAAACTCGCTCGAGATTTATAATGTAGACCCCCCGTCAAGAAACCAAGTAACCTATTTAGACGCGCAAAATTAGAGATTTTGAAATTGCTTTCAAAGCAGCGTAAAGCTTCTCTGTCGGTAAGCCCATTACGTTGGTGTAAGAACCTTCTATTTGAGTTACCGCATTTACCCCAAACCAATCTTGTATGCCATAACTGCCGGCTTTATCAAAAGGTTTGTAGTTTTCTATATAAAAGTTTATTTCTTTATCAGATAGCTTTCGACAAGAAACCTTGGTCATGTCATAAAAAGATTTCATCTCGCCGTTGTGCAAAATGGTTACGCCCGTAAAAACTTTATGTGTGCTGCCAGACAATTTGCCGAGCATTTCTACTGCTTGTAACCTGTCTTTTGGTTTTCCAAGAATTTCAACGCTCTCGACGCTTTCGACACTCTCATCGGTCAAAACCACCAGCGTATCTGCTGTAATAACTAACTTTTCTTTCTCGTTTTTAAATGCAGCAGCCTTTGCTTCAGCAATATGCATTACAATTTGTTCTGGCCTTAACCTTGCGGGGTAACTTTCGTCGGTTTCTTTAACCATTACTTCAAAATCTAAGCCCATTAATTGTAAGAGCTCTTTTCTACGAGGAGATTTTGAACCAAGTATAATGTCAGGAAGATGTAGCATAAAAATTTTTCGTGCAAATATAAACATATCGAGAACCAGCAAGGATTATAAATAAAAATGCCATCTCAAATAATGAAATGGCATCAATTTAAACTTTTAAAGATGACTAATTCTTGTCTTTCATTCTTTTTTCCATAGCAGCTTTACGCTCATCTTGCCAAGCTTTATAGGCAGTCTTCTGGTCGTCGGTCAACACAGTATTAATTTTTTTATCACTTTCTGCGCGTAATGCCATCATTTTATCGCGCATTTGGCTGCGATCTCCATTGGCATCTTTCCACATTTTGCCCATGGCAGCATTTTGTTGAGAGAATATAGTATCTACCTTTACCTTTTGCTCGTCGGTTAATTTAAGCTTTTGAGTAAGCATGTCGACCATTTTTTGAGTTCTCTCTGCTGAGTTGCCCATTCTATCTCCTGCTTGCTGTGCGTTTGCATAAAGAATGCCCGAGCAAAACAGGGCGCAAATCATCATTAATTTTTTCATGTTCTTTTTGTTTATATTTTGGATGATTGGAGTGCTAAAATTACAATTGGTTTAATGGTATAGAGAATTTATTAATTAAACCAAAATAAGTTAGATAATGCAACTATGGAAGAAATATTTCTGTTAATAAGCTGGCGCAAACGATGGCTGCGAGACGCATTTGTTCCCGCGCGTCTTTTATCGGCGACAAAGGATTTACTTTCCGAAACTTTGGGCTGTTAAAGCGCAAAAAGGAAGAAAAAAACTAGCCCTACTTTCCAGAATCGGCAGCGTTTGGCTGCTCGTCATACCAGTTATGTTGAATTTTCATTACCTTTTCTATAATGTCTCTTACAGCTGTTTTCCCTCCATTGTAAGGGGAGACGAAATTGGCAACGGCCTTTATTTCAGGAATGGCATCTGCCGGGCAACAAGGTAAGCCTACAAGTTTCATAATACCAAGATCGGGAATATCATCGCCCATATAAAGCACATTTTCGGGCAAAATACTGTGTTCTGCTATATACTTTCTAAAAATTTCTACCTTATTTCCCGCTGCTAAAAAAACATCTTTAATACCGAGCTTTTCAAATCTTTTTCTCATTGCTATACCATCTCCACCAGATATAATGCACAGATGATAACCTCTTTTAACGGCCAATTGTAGTGCATAACCATCTTTTATATTGAACGTTCTGAGCGATTGTCCGTCCTCTGTCGATAGAATAGAGCCGTCGGTAAGCACGCCATCAACATCAAAAATAAAAGTGCTAATGTCTTTTAACTTATTTAACAAATCTTGTGGCGTTTTATATTCCATGGTAAATTCTACTAGCTAAGGTATTTGCAATAGATTCAAAGCCTTTTTATAGGTTGGAGCAATGTCGTTAATCTAATAAACCCATTGTCTGTCTGAGCCTGTCGAAGACGATAAAAAAACCTAAAAACCAACAAAATGGCTGTCCCTCGACAAGCACTGGATGACACCATTTTTTCTTTAATTTCTCCCTAAATTAACATTGGGCGTAATTTATTGGCTGTCTCTCCACTCATAACACCAAGCAGACTGGATCTGTTCTAAATGTCCTTCGTTGCTTTCCTCTCGGGTGCCTTTAAAGTTAGGAAGCTCCAATACCCAATTTAACAATTCGGTAAACCTGATTCTATAAATTTTTGCTTCGGTAAAATCGTCGCCAAATTTCTCGTACAACGAAAGGGCAATGTCTTCGTAATCGTTCCAATAAATGGGTAAAGCAAATTTGTCGTTATTCATCTGTATTTCTGTTTGAGTGAGAGCGTGAGAAAGTTTTCGCGTTTGCGTTAATTTTTAAAATTGTTGAAAGTTTAACTAAAAATTGACCTAGCTAGTGCCCCATAAAATCAGACTGATCGGGGATGGTTACTTCTATATCACCATTGATCGCTATTGCTTGGCAACCCAAACGAGAACTAATTTTTGGCCTCACGGCGCGGTCTATAAAATCTTCTTCCTTATCAAAAATCTCTTCTACATTATCCATGCCTTTAGTTAAATATACGTGGCACGTACTGCAACCGCAAACGCCGCCACAATTGTGCTGCAACTCTATACCGTTATCCAAACATACGTCTAACACAGATTCGCCTGCTGCAATGGGTAGCTCTACAGTTTCGTGTCCAGCTTCTTCGAAATTTACTCTTATCTTAAAAATACTCATATTGTGCGGCAAAAATACAAAGCAAAAGGTGATTAATTTTATTTATACTTTACTTTTATACTATCACTCATTGATTCATAAACTTTCCGAAGGTTAGGCGAGTCGGCAAGCCAGGCCAAATGGCTTGCTAAGGTTGCTTCATCGTGCCGAACAGCTGGCCCGGTCTGTACAGCGAAAGGTGTATTCTCCATTACTTTTGCTGCTGTTTCAGCAATTAGCGGTTTAATTAAATCGAATGCTAAACCTTTTTCTTCCAAAATATCTGCCGCTAGGGCGTACAAATGATTGCTAAAATTACACGCAAAAACTGCTGCAATGTGCAAGGCTTTACGCTCTTTGCTATTGCTTTGGCGAACTTTACCGCTAATTTTAGATGCTAAGCTTTCTAGTAGCTGCAAGCTGAATTTATTATTGGCTTCTATGCAGATGGGTATTTCTGCAAAATCGATATTTCTATCTTTAGAAAACGTTTGGAGTGGATAAAAAACACCGGAATTCTCTATCTCAATGGGAAAAATATCGATAGCTGTCGCGCCAGAAGTATGTGCAACTACTCCCTCAATTCCTTTCAAAGAATTCAAAACACCCAAAATGGCATCGTCCTTAACTGCAACTAGGTAGACATCCGCGAAAGCGCTAACCTGATCTAAACGTGCTACCGCTTGGGCATTAATTTTGGAGGCAAGCTTTTCTGCACGGTCTAATTGCCGACTGTATATCTGAATGATGTTTTCCCCAGCCCCGTTCAGTGATAAAGCAAGCTGAGTGGCCACGTTTCCAGAACCGAGAATAACAATTTTCATAGTTGATCTACTTTCTCAAAAAGGCGGTTAGCTAGCGCTACTTAATCAGCACTTCTTTTCTACGCCTAAGAATAGACATTAGAAAACCTAAAACCATAATAATGGTGCCCGCCCAGTACATGTTGATAAATGGAAACTCTATGGCTTTAAACACAATCCAATCTTTTGCTTGTTGTGGTTTTTCGAAAATTTGGAGTTCTACTTTTTTCTCGCTAGGCAGCACGTTGCTGAAACGGAATTTCAGATCCAGCGCATCTACTTTTCTCGCAAAATCGAAAGTATTGTTGCCCTTTATCATAAAAATAGGCTCAGTATGGAAGGTTTTTCCGCCCGATTGAATCTCTAAAGGCAAGCCGATGGCAAAATCGCCTTTGCTCAACACCAAATCTTTAGCCGTTGGCTTTTTGTTAAACTGTTGCACGGTTACTATACCACTAGACGTATGGATGGTATCGCCAGGCGCAACCTTAACAATTCTTGGTGCTTTATAATTTTCGTCATCAGAGTGGCCTTCGTGCTCTGCATGGCTATTTTCTCTGATGGCTGCGCTAGTTATATGCGTGTACACATCGTACGTTAAATAATGCTTTGTATCAGGCGAAGCAATTAGGCCCATTTTCGGATTATCTTGTGTATGGGGATGCAGATCAAAATCTTCTTTTACTTTACCTGTTTTTGGATCGGTAGTTTTAAAGTTTAGCGTGTAAATGGTATTAGGCAAAATGGTTGTGTCGGTTACATAAGTTACGGTGTACTTGCCCATTTTCTTAGGCTCGTTTTTGTACAGCATAATGTTCTCTCCAGGTTTCTCTGCTTTCTCAAAATCCTTAACCGGGATAAAATTATTTGCGTTGATGGAAATTGGTTTATTCGTTGCAGCAGAAATTACAGCACCCAACACCAAAAATGCAAAGCCAATGTGCGCTACCGCAGAACCTGCCAACTTAACCTTCCCTCCAAACGCCTGATATAGGATAGTGGTGTTAGAAAGCACCGCAAACAAACAACTAAAGGTAATGAGGATAAACATGGTATTGGTGTAGATGTTTGCCACATAAGTCAAACCTGCCGTTAATACCATGGCGATAACAATAGACGAAACAATACTACTGTAAAACCTCCGCGGATTTGTGCGCTTATATTTTAAATATTGAGCAAACCCAGAGATTAACGTAATTAACACCACAAATGGAGCTTGCCACTGGTTGTAATATTTAACGGCATCTACAGGTGGAGAAAAATTAGTGCCGAACGCTTTGTTAAATACCGGCACCGAAGTAGAAAATATGACTTGAATACAGGCAATCGTTACCACCAATGCGCCAATAAACATCCAAAATTCCCTAGAATATGTTTCTTCATCTTTAGAGGTAATGGGCAATTCTTTCCACCGCACTATAAGCAGCCCAACAGCCAAAACAGCAAAGACTACGTTGTATAAAATGAGGTGGCCAAACATGCCCATATCCGTAAAAGCATGCACCGAGGTGTCGCCAAGTATGCCGCTTCTGGTTAAGAACGATGCATATAACACCAACAAGAAACTTAAGAAAACCAAAGCGATTGCCGTAAAATAAGAGTGACCAGTATTTTTATAGGCAATCATTACATGTAGTGCAGCAACCAAAGTTAGCCAAGGAATCAACGAGGCATTTTCTACCGGATCCCAAGCCCAAAACCCACCAAAGTTCAGCGCTTCATAAGCCCAAAAAGAGCCCATTATAATTCCAGTACCAAGTACCATCAAGGCAAACAATGTCCATGGCAGCGCAGGTTTAATCCACTCTTTATATCTCTTTTGCCATAAAGCGGCAATACCGTAAGCAAATGGAACGACCATACTGGCAAAACCCAAAAACAATGTTGGCGGGTGAATAACCATCCAATAGTTTTGCAACAATGGATTTAATCCTTTGCCATCTACAATAAACTTTAAATAATTCTTAAAATTCTCTGGATTGGCAAACACAACAGGCGCAAAAGATTTTAAGTCAACCGCATCTCTCATTAAGATAAAGGGAGAACTACCAATTCTTTCACCAAAAATCTGTACACCCAACAGCATGGAGGTTAAAAATACCTGAGAAAAAGCAACAACGGTCATTACTGGCCGTTCCCAGGTTTTGGCTTTCCAAATTAATATTGCGCCCAAAAGTGATTGCCAAAAGGCCCAAAGCCAAAAACTTCCCTCTTGTCCCTCCCAAAAAGCAGAAACAATGTAATAAACAGGAAGCTCTTTAGAAGAATGATTGTAAACGTAATAATACTCGTAGTAGTGGTTTAAAATGAGATAAAACAAAATTATCCCAATAGAAATGACGCTCATCCAGTTAACCAGAAAACCTATACGCCCTAAGTTTCGCCAAGATTTATCTTCGAGATTTTGAGCCCTGCAAGAAAAAAAGTAAGAAATGGTTGATAATAAAGAAGCACAAAACGCCAACACAATGAAAAACTGCCCGATTTGACCCGGCAACAGGTTCTCGCCTATAAATTGATTGTTCATTAAAATTAATTGTATTTTTCTACTTTGCCTTGGCTATTTACTTCAACAAGGTTATCGTTATATTTAGAAGGGCACTTCATCAAGATTTTAGAAGCGTAGAAAGTATTTTTATCCATTTTCCCTATCAGCACTAATTTTTCAGATTTCTCAAAATCTTGTGGCTTTGTACCATTGTATACCACTTCTCTTACCAAGCCTTTGTCGTCTCTCATGTGAAAAGCGAAACGATTGGCGTCTTTTGCAGCATCATATTCTGTGGGCTTAGATTTATCCCAATAGCCCATTACATGTTCCTCTTTGTTAGACAAACTGGCTTGAGAAAAATTAGAATAAGAATCGGTATTGGCGTTTAGACTAAACAAAATGCAAATAGATATTGCAATAGTTAATAACCCAACAATGGCACTTTTTTTCATAACCTTATTATTTTAAAGCTGGTTACAAAGATAGGAAATAAGCCAACGCATCGTCCTATTTAATACATTCTTGTCTTTTAATTGACAATTGTTTGATTTGCTTGAATCACCCCCCGGCATTTTTGGTTTTTGGACTGTAATCTTCGCAGTATTTTAGTGTTCCTTCACTCGGCCTCTACTATTTTATTGATTTAAAGACAGCTCATATTTATAAATTTAAGAGATAGTTAGCTACAATAAACGTTCAACTTCCATCTTGTCTCTTCTGTTGCCATTATTTAGATAAACATAAAAAGCATGGTATATTTTTACGATGGGAGCATTAACATTTCTACCAAAAAACGAAGAGCAGTTGGTAGCTTTAAAAGCATTTGCGAAAGCCTTTAAAGTTCCATTCAAATCGGAAGCGATGGACAAGACGGCATACTTGAGTATTACGGCAGCAAACACAAGAGCTTTAGATGAAAGTATCAAGCAAATAGAAAACGGACAGACTATAAAAATTGCTCTTGAAGATTTATGGAAATAGAATTTTCTTTTGA
Organism: Pedobacter sp. UYP30; assembly: GCF_040547165.1. Lineage (NCBI taxonomy): Bacteria > Pseudomonadati > Bacteroidota > Sphingobacteriia > Sphingobacteriales > Sphingobacteriaceae > Pedobacter > Pedobacter sp. UYP30. The sequence goes on from NZ_JBEPPD010000005.1 coordinate 132,803, forward strand.
AGCGCAAGAACAACTTTTAGAGTGGAGAAAATCAGGCAATAAGCAGGTTCAGAAAAAAATTAATCAGCTCATCGAATCAATTCTAGAAACCCCTTTTTCTGGAGTTGGGAAACCCGAGGCATTGAAACACAATTGGGCGGGTTATTGGTCTAGGCGAATAACTGGCGAACATCCATTGATTTACAAAATAGAAAAGGATAAACTAATAATCGCCCAATTAAAATTTCATTACTAATTTTAGCGCACGCAATTAAAACAACAATTTGGGCGCTTTAATCCCGCACGTGCGGGATATTTTTTGGGCAGAAAAAGCCCAAAAAGATGCCGTTCCAATCGTTAGCGCTTTTTTTATCGCCCTAACCTCACTCTGTTCTAATTATGCGGCGGGTTGAAACCCGCCGCAATGAAATCGGTCGCTCCTACAGAGCTCTTATTTCTCAGCTTGCTTAACGCAAGCTTTAAGGCCAAACGCCCAAAGTCATATAAGAAACGGCTATTTTATCAATAGAGTTATTTTAAATCTTCTATCGCATCCATAAAATCAAATTCGTGTATCAGAGAAATTTTATTTCCTATTTTTCTCATTTCCAAAGCTCTTTCAACTTTTCGCCCGTAACAAGCGAAAGCCCAAGCAGGATTTCCATTATCGGCAACGATTAAATAATCTGTTTTTTTAGTAAGCGACTTTGTAGGGATGCCGCCAAAATCGGCAATTAACTTTTCTAGTTCACTGCGACTGCCACTTTTTAAAACCCCTGTTACACAAAAGGTTTTACCGTCAATTTCTATCTTTGGGTCGCTCGTGCAGTGTCCTGAAATATTTATCCCAATAGTTTCTTTCTCAATTTCATTTGCAACCTCTTCGTTTTCAAGCTGAACAAATTGATTTAAGTATGCTTTCAAAATTAAAATTTCTTCAGCTTCAATTATCCCGTCCGACACAATTGATAAAATTAAACTCCTAATTTCGTCATAAGGATAATATGTACTTAAATGTGTATTTTGTTCTAACCACTCTTCAAGGTCACGGATTTCGGTTTCTTTTATAACCCCGTCTGCTAAAATCCCATGACAAATTCCTTGGAGGATTTGTAAATCGGTAGTTATCGGATTGTAATAGTAATTGTCACTCTCGTATTTCTGACACAACCAGAACAAATCCTCAATAATTTCTGTTGCAGGAAAATTTTCTGAAACTGTTTCGCTGATGATTGTCATAAATTCTTTGAAAGGATTTCGATTTATTAAACTCCTATGGTTCTCCGACCAATTTTTAAGTTCGGTGATTTCTCTATCATTTACCTCCTTATCTAAATTTATTCCAAGCAATATTCCCTTTAGAGAGTGGATAGCTTTATCAGCTCTTGCTTTTGATGTGAAAACATCTAGTTCTTTTTGGGCTAGTTCGCTCATAGATTATACTTTTTCTATATTATCAATTTTATAATTTAAAGACCTGTACCTAAGGCCAAACGCCCAAAGTCATATAAGAAACGGCTATTTTATCAATAGAGTTCACAAAAGCTGCTGTTCTAAGTGTTTTTATTTCAGGAGTATGCACCATAGTTTCTCGAATTTCGTGATAAGAATGGATCATCGTATCTTCCAAGCCGGAGTTTACAAGTTCCAATTCAGACGCACCTTTAACAATCATCATTCTATGTTCTGGCAAAATAGTCTTACCAGTTAAATTCTCTAAAGTGTTTATCAAATTAGCATTAGAGTTTGCCGCATAGCGATTTTCCATCCTTCCAAAAGCCACATGCGATAAGTTTTTAAGCCACTCGAAATAAGATACTGTTACACCGCCCGCGTTGCAATACATATCTGGAATAATCATACCACCCCGCTCGGTAAAAATAGCTCCGGCCTCTGGCGAAGTAGGTCCATTTGCACCCTCTGCAATTACCTTAGCCTTAATGTTTTGCACATTATGTACCGTAATCTGATTTTCTAACGCAGCTGGGACCAAAATATCGCAATCTTGTTCCAAACCTTCCATTGAATTTTTAAATGTTTTGGCTCCAGGAAAGTCAGCGATAGAGCCTGTATTTTTCCGATGAGCGAAAACTTCGTCAACATTTAAGCCATTGGCATCGTAAATAGCGCCTTCAAATTCGCAAATACCAACTAGGGTAGCACCAAACTCGGTCAAGAATTTTGCAGAGTGATAGCCCACATTACCCAAACCTTGCACAATTACACGCTTACCATCTAAACCAGGCGTAAGACCAATTCTTTTCATATCTTCGCCAACGCCCATGCATTCTCTTACGGCGTAGGCAACTCCCCTACCAGTTGCTTCTTTTCTACCTCTTATACCGTGCAACGCAATTGGCTTTCCGGTAACGCAACCCAAAGCATCTAATTGGCCTGGGTTCATGGTCATATAAGTATCGGCTATCCAGCTCATTTCTCGTTCGCCAGATCCGTAATCTGGGGCAGGTACATCTATTCCCGGACCAATAAAGTTTTTCTTAATTAATTCTACGGTATAGCGGCGGGTAATGGTTTCTAGTTCTGCCACGCTGTATTGCTTAGTGTTGATTTTAACACCGCCCTTTGCGCCTCCAAATGGAACATTTACAATAGCGCATTTGTAAGTCATCAAGGCAGCAAGTGCCATTACCTCATCTTCGTTTACCATTTCGCTGTAACGAATACCGCCCTTGGTTGGGCTCATGTGGTGAGAGTGTTCTACCCGCCAAGCATCTACAACCTCTAAACCGTTTCCGCGGCGAACAGGAAATTGAAATCTATAGACACTATTGCAGGCTTTAATTTGATTTAGTAAACCTTCTGGGTGGCTTGTAAAACGCGCCGCTTCGTCAAAATTTTTGCAAACATCGGCGAAAAAATTGTTCTCGTTAGGGGTAATGGCCATGGCTGTTTTTTTTCTGAATGATAAGTCTAAAAACAAAATTGGCTAAAAAAATGCAATATAACCAATTGCCGAACCACTTAGTGTACAGATAACACTACAGCATTTTCACCTCAAAAACAGGTTTAAACGAACTAAAGCTAGTTTTAAATAGATTTTTCTTTTTCTATTTTTTTTAATCTTCTATCTAAAGAAAAAAGATAAAGCAGCAGACCAATCAAAATGATGGTTACACAAATGACCACTACGTAAATTTTGCCATTCTCGCGAAGCCTATCCGCCATTTCTATGCTGTTGTCTTGAGCAAATAACTGTACCGACGCAAGCATCAAAATCAGAGAAAATAAAACCTTTTTCATATTAGTTGTTCTGTAATTTGTGTTCGATAGAACGTAATCTATAACGGATGGTGTAAATCCAAAAACCTATCAAAATCCACCCCGCACAAGCAGGATAAAAAACCATGCGCATTCTACTGTCTAAATCGTAACTGTTAAATCCTGGATTTCCACCGTTTCCGGGATGAAGGGAATCTTGTAGTCTCGGCAAAACGAAAAGCAATACAATCATCATTGGGAAAGCAAAAATATTATAAATGGCAGATATTTTGGCGCGCTTTTGCTCCTCATCTATAGCACTACGCAAAATTAGATAGGCAAAATACAGCAATAAAGAAATGGCTGCGAAATTTTGCTTAGGATCGAAACTCCAAAATTGCCCCCATGTAAATTTTGCCCAAACAGAACCGGTAATCAAACCAAGTATACCAAAAATAATCGCTGCATTTACACTCTCAACGGCTTTCAAGTCATATTCCTCTTGCTGAGTACTTAAACTTTTAATGCTGTAGTACACAGAAATAGAAAATAAAACGACCATCGAAAACCACATCGGCACATGAAAATACAGGTTTCTTATGGTTTCATTAAGAATTGCCAAGCGGGGCACTGGCATTAAAAAACCAGCAATTGTGGAATAAAACACTAAGACTGCCGCTAAAATTTTCCACCATTTTTTATACATATCAATTTATAAAATACTATGTTTACGCATGTAAAAACTGCTTATTCATTCAAAATCTATCAATCTCGCCAAAGGTATGGAAATAACAACAACGAGGTTGCCACCGTTAACACATTTACTATGACCAACATTCCCATTTCGTCATAACTGTTTTCCCAAGGCAAACCGTCTACCGCATTCTTAGCAAGCCTTATAAGCAAAATAAGTACTGGAATAATAATCGGAAAACTCAAAATTGCCATTAACATACCGCCATTTCCAGCTTTACTGGCAATGGCAGAAACCATGGTAAAAACCGTGGAAAAACTTAAGCTTCCAAATACAACCGCCATGTAATATAATAACAAATCTGGCGGCGTAAAACCGTCAAAAACCAGACTATAAAAACCCAAAGCGATGGTAGTTAAAGCAACCATCAATAAAATATTATAAATTGTTTTTGAAATTAAAATTGCTGCCGGACATGCCAGAACGTAGTTGTAAAGTTGTTGCCCCTTCGTTTCTTGCAAAAAACTTTTTGATACGCCGTTAATAGATGCAAATAGTATAATTACCCAAAACAATGCATTCCAGGCAAGCTTATCGCCGAGGCTTACAAAAGATAAGTAGCAAGTAAAAATAGTAGAAACAACATATAACAACACACCATTAATGGTATATTTTGAGCGCCACTCTAATAGCAAATCTTTTTGGATGAGATATTTAACCTCCTGGACCAGTTGCATGCTACAAAGATACTTTTATTGAGAAATTTTGATTGTTGTAATTGTTGGATTGTTGTAATTTTGTTTTTAAATGCAGCATACATTTACATCTTTTATAGAAACGCCCATAGGTAAAGTAACCATTTTGGCCGATGATGACTTTGTTTCTGAAGTTTCGTTTGATGAGCGCTTGAAAAACGACGCTAAAAAAGGACTAAAAAATCTCGAAAGCGAGGTGCAACATCCAAATAAATTAACGGCTATTGCTGCAGCGCAACTGCAAGAATATTTTGCTGGAATCCGTAGTCAGTTCACTTTTCCAATAAGACAGCGAGGCACCGATTTTCAGCAGGAAGTTTGGCAAAAACTATTGGAGATACCTTTTGGCCAAACCACCAGTTACGCAAAATTCTCTAGCCACAAGCCTTTGGCCATTAGGGCAATTGCCGCAGCTAACGGAAAAAACAACGTAGCCATTGTGGTTCCCTGCCATAGGGTAATTGGTAGCAACGGCAAATTGGTAGGTTATGCAGGTGGCTTATGGCGCAAACAATGGCTGCTACTGCACGAAAGAAAAATTGCACAGCTGGGGCAATCTGAATTGGAATTTTAAGAAAAACTACGCATTGTAACTACAGAAATGATGTTCTAGTAGCCCAAAATTTCTATTCTATTGGTTCTGATAAATCTCCATTCGTATCTGCCACGGTTTCTTTAGTTTTCCTTTTCCCAACACTAAAAATAATTAACGCAACTCCAACCAAAACCACAATCCAACCCCATTGAAAATGAATTGTTTTAAATAGCAGTCTGTCTACAAATTTGTGCGAAGTATAATTGCCTGCCGTAAACCAAACGGCAAACAAGCTCAATATGTACCACACTAATAATGCAATACCCAAAAACCTGAAAGCCCCTCGTTTGTTCAAAAAAAGAAAAAAAGCAGTAATGGCAAGCAAAAAATAGGTAATAAAAAACAACCTACTATCCGATTGGTAAAGGTTCCAATTCCCTTTGATCGGCACTTTTAATACGGGGCAAAAACCAGCAATAAAACAAAGCAGAATGCCAAGCCACGCCATAAATTTATTGATCATCTTTTTACTAGGTTAGTAAATGTGTGATTGGGTCTATTTCTTCATATCAATTTGCATCTTATCTGCAAAATGTGCGCAATAATCGCGAAGGTCTTCTACAATTAAAGTTTCGCCGGTTGCTTTTAAAAAGCTATCTCCCATGGTCTGCAACGTTTCGTAAAAAAAACGTTTCATCTCATCAACAGGCATATCTTTGGTCCATAAATCTATCCGCATAGAATTCTTATAATTATGGTCCCATAATGCCAAGATCATAGATTTTACCGGCACTTTATCTGTGGTTTCTGCATCTGTACTTTCCCAGACAATGTTTTCTGGCATGTTCGTATCATCTAATTCTACGGTTATTTTAATCTCTGCTTTTTTCATGTTGTACTATTCGTTGTACTATTATAAAAAGGATAAATTTCTTAGCGTCAGTTTAAAATTTCATTTCCATTGCTGGCTTCCACCTTGTTAAAAACGCCCTCTTCTTTACCCAACGCTGTCCTATCCGGACGGGAGCCTTTCTTTTTCTTGATAAAAAGAAACAAAAATCAAGGCTGGCGCCTCTTTGGGTAAAAATTCGCCAAGCTGTTTAATATCGATGATTCGAGGCCTTACCCCTGCTTTTGCCTTCGCCCTGCTGCGAATCCTCTTCGCACAAGCAACCCGAAAGGCCTTTGCAAGCAAGCTTTAGGCGTTTTTTCCTCCAAACAGTTGCTATGCCAATCCCACCGAGTTGGCTAAGGCTATTTTATTTAACCAAATTTAAAAAGGCTCTTATTTCTCATAAATATTTTAGGATGCAAAGATGTTCATTTTGCTTTCAAAAACGGTAATTTCTTAGGCTACTTTTTGTAAAATAAGCATCAAAACTATTGCGATCACTATAAATATCAATTCTACTATCCAAACCCGTTTTAAGCTTTTTAGGGTAAATCTAAAAATCAGATCGGTTATAAACGTAACCACCGCTAGGCAACCAAGCACCAATATTAAAATTCCGTTTGTGTTAAAGTGCAAAGCACCGTTTTGCGTGGGATTTATAATGCGATATGTCGCGTATGCCACGCTAATGGCACCAACAATGTTTAGAGGTGTAACCCTTAATTTCATTTATTTCTTCTTGTCGAAACGCTTTCCCTTTTTAAAACTTCTTATCTCCTTGCCCGCCTTCGCTTTTGCCTTTTCTCTTTCTCTTTTCTCTATGGTGGCGGCGTTTTTCTTCTCGTGGAAAGCGCCTTGAAAATCTGGGTCGTCTTTACGCTTTTGCAAATCGACCTCTTTGGCTATTTGCTGGCGTTCTTCGTAGGCAGTTTCCTCCATAAAAACTCCCTCCGGAATTTCTGCAACGGGAATAAACTGCCTGATCAGCTTTTCTATTTTGCGGATGTAGTATTTTTCTGCCTCATTCGCAAAAGTAATGGCATCGCCTTTGGCAAATGCCCTGCCGGTACGGCCAATTCTGTGCACGTAATCTTCTATTATAATCGGCACATCAAAATTTATCACATGGCTCACATCGCTCACATCTATTCCCCTACTGGCAACATCGGTAGCAACCAACACCCTCACATTCCCTTCTTTAAAACTGTTGATAGAGTTTATACGTGTGTTTTGACCCTTATTTGCATGGATAACCCGAACATTTTTTGCACCATATTTACGCTGCATAAAATTAAAAATATTGTCTGCAACGTTTTTTGTTTTACAAAATATAATCAGCCTGCTAAAAGCTTCATCATCTTTTAAGAGATGTTGTAAAAGGTTAAGTTTCGTCTTAAAATTAGGCACATAATAAAGCGTCTGTGTAACGTTTGCAGCGGGGGTAGCCTGTTCTGAAGTTTCGATTACCACGGGATTTTTCAAGAAATCTCCGGCAATTTTCTGAACCAACGCACCCATAGTTGCAGAAAACAAAAGGTTTTGGCGCTTTCTGGGCACTATTTCCAATACACGATGAATGGAACCGATGAAGCCCATGTCCATCATTTTATCTGCCTCATCTAACACCAAAAACTTTATACTTTGCGTGTTGATATCGCCTGTTAGATAAAGATCTAAAAACCTGCCTGGCGTAGCAATCAAAATATCTATCCCTTTTGAAATCTGTTCTTTTTGCGTTTTAGGTCCCAAACCGCCAAAAATAACCAAAGAGCGCAAATCGGTGTACGTTGAGAACAATTTTACCTGCTCGGCAATTTGCATGGCCAATTCTCTAGTTGGAGATAAAATAAGCGCCCTGGGATTATTGCCTTGGGCATACTTCAACTGCATCAAAATTGGCAACACAAAGGCTGCAGTTTTTCCTGTTCCGGTTTCGGCGATACCAAATAAATCTTGGCCAGATAACACCGGGCCAATGGCTTTTTCTTGTATCGGCGTTGCTTCGGTAAAACCCGCATCGGCAATGGCATTTAAAATTTGCCTGTTTAACTTAAATTCCTCAAACGGTTTAGCCATAGCCTGCAAAGATAGAGTTTTTTTTAAAGGGAAATGGAGGTCGGAAAACGGAAGTCAGAGGTCGGAAGTTTAAATGTTCTAATATTTAAGAATTACGGCACTCGCTTAGTATTTCTCGTTAAGTTTGTCTCAAATCTCATGTCTCACATCTCAAATCTATTTTCCTAACTTTACCACCATGAACACTTACCTTATAAAAGCCGCTACCGTTGTAAACGAAGGACAAAAATTAGTGACCGACGTATTGATTAAGGATGGTCTTATCGAGAAAATCGGGCAAAATTTATCCGCAGAAAATGCCATAGAAATTAATGGCGAAGGACAGTTTCTCTTACCTGGAATGATAGATGACCAAGTTCATTTCCGCGAGCCAGGATTAACGCATAAGGCCGATATTTTTACGGAAAGTATGGCAGCTGTGGCAGGCGGAATTACCTCATTTATGGAAATGCCCAACACCGTTCCAAATGCCCTCGCTCAAGAATTGTTAAACGATAAATATAACATCGCCGCGCAAACTTCTTTGGCAAACTATTCCTTTTATATGGGCGCCAGCAACGATAACATAGAAGAAGTATTAAAAACGGATGTAAAAAACGTATGCGGGCTGAAGGTTTTTATGGGCTCCTCTACGGGCAATATGTTGGTAGATAATGAAAAGACTTTGGAGAACATTTTTAGCAAAGCGCCCATTTTGGTGGCAACGCATTGTGAAGATGAACAAACTATCAGACAAAACATGGCCGAATTTAAAGCCAAATATGGTGATGATCTGACGATAGAAATGCACCCGCTGATTAGAAGCGCAGAAGCTTGCTATAAATCTTCTTCTTTGGCGGTAGAGCTTGCCAAGCGATACAATACGCGGTTGCACATTTTACATATTTCTACCGCAAAAGAAATTGCTTTGTTCGATAACTCTATTCCTTTGGAAGAAAAAAGAATTACTGCCGAGGCCTGTATTCATCACCTTTGGTTTAATGATGCAGATTATGCCGAAAAAGGGAACTTTATAAAATGGAATCCGGCAGTAAAAACCGCTGTAGACCAACAGGCTATTTTAAAAGCTGTTTTAGAAAATCGCATTGACGTAATTGCCACCGACCATGCACCACATACGTTTGAAGAGAAAAGCCAGCCTTATATAAATGCTCCTTCTGGCGGACCGTTGGTACAACATGCTTTACCAGCGCTTTTAGAAATGCATTTGGATGGAAAAATTACCTTAGAAAAAATTGTAGAGAAAACTGCGCATAGTGTTGCCAAATGTTTTGATGTGGAAAAGCGAGGCTACATTCGCGAAGGTTATTGGGCAGATTTAGTACTGATAAATTTAAACGACCCTTGGAAAGCAACCAAGTTGAACACCTTTTATAAATGTGGTTGGAGCCCTTTTGAAGGAAATACTTTTAAAGCAAGCATCACCCATACCTTTGTTTCTGGGAATTTGGCTTATCAAAACGGCAAATTTGTGACCAATGAGATTGGGAAACGGTTGGCGTTTGAAAGGTAGATTTTATACGATTATAAATCAATGATATATGCGCTATGTTTCTCAAAACCTTCCGCTTGCGATTTAAACGATGGGATAAAGGTTTCGAGTTCTTCAATTTTACTTGTAAAGCTATTCAGTACAACTATTGTTACTGCATACCTATCAAGATTTTGCTGGAACATTAAATTTTTATCAATTGTTAACAGAACATCGAAATTATTTTCGACACAATATACCATTAACTTTCCATTTTTAATTCCGCTTAAATTTAACTCTACAACTGTAAAAACATCAAAATCAGCCAAATAATTTTTAAGCCTTTTCGTTACGCATTCATCAAGCAAAATTTTCATTAAGAATATTTGTTGAGGTTGCTATTAATTTTTGAGACATTTCGAGAAGTCTGATTACTTGACTTTTACTTACACCTTCAAAATCTTCTAGAAAAACTTCAATTGAATCTCCAGTTTCTAAATAATCGAAAAGATTTTTTATTGGAACTCTTGTTCCATAAAAAACAGGGGTGCCACCCAAGATGTCTTTATCTACATTGATTAATTGCTTTTCCATTATTGTAGTTTTAAGCGCTTACTCAAAGTTACGACTAATTTAATGTATTTGAAATTGCTATGAAAATCCAATTTACAACAAATGAGATTGGCAAGCGGTTAGCGTTTGAAAGGTAGATTTGCTATATTTGTTCTTATAAAAATCGACACACCATGGAAACCTTAATCGCCCACCCTAAAAACAAAGAGCAGCTTACGGCTTTAAAGGCTTTTGTTAAGGCAATGAAAATAGATTTTAAAACCGAAAAAAGCCCTTATAATCCTGAGTTTGTTGCTAAAATCTTGAGGGGAGTAGAAGAACGTAAATCTGGCAAGCCTGGATTAAAAATCGATGTCGAAAACATGTGGAAATAAAACAACGGTTTATTGACACCACATTAACCTATCTATAAATTTGTAGCAAATGCTTAGCTATGAAAGTTGAATTACACAAAAAGGCAATAAAAGATTTCGAGTTCTGGAAAAAATCTGGAAATATTGCTGTTCAAAAAAAAATACAACAATTAATTTCTGCAATTAGCGAAGATCCTTTCAACGGAATAGGAAAACCTGAACAATTGAAGCACGAATTATCTGAACAGTGGTCTAGGCGAATTAGTGAGGAACATAGAATAATCTACGACGTTATCGACGATATTGTTCATATCTATTCTTTAAAAGGTCATTACAAATAATGACTATTTTAAAGAAGCTATTCGTTAAATTCACGATTCTTTTTGGTCTAGCTATACTAATTTATATTTTTGGCAGCTTCCCAAATTTGGTAGAAACCTATTATTCTACAGTTATTTACCCTTTTATTTCCGTTGCGCTAAGGTTTTTTTCTTCTCTATTTCCTTTTGCCATAGGCGATGTGGTTTACGGCGTGCTCATTGCTTTCATACTTCATCATATTGTTCGGTTTTTCCAGAAGCTGAGGCGAAAACAATTTAAAAAATCGGATAGAGTTATTATTCCGTTAAAAGTTTTTAACTTTTTGCTCATTCTATACATTGCATTTAAGCTGGTTTGGGGTTTAAATTACACTCGAGTTAGTGTAAGCAAAACATTGGGTATTGGCGATGAGAAATATAACGTTAAAGAACTGGTCCTTTTGGGTAATTATTTGATTAATCAAACCAATATATTAAAAGCAAAGGTAGATTCCTTAGGAAAAACCGCACCATTATCTATTAAAGATTTACAAAAAGAATCTGCCGGTGCCTATCAATTTATGGCGAAAAAAAATGAGGTATTCAAATATCCTCAACCTTGTTTGAAGAAAGTGTTGTTTCCTTGGGCCGTAAGTAAGGCTGGAATAGAAGGCTACTATGCGCCGTTAACCGGCGAGGCAAATCTAAATTATAATTTACCAGAATTTGTAAAGCCTTATGTTTCTTGTCATGAAATTGCACACCAATTGGGCATAGCTTACGAGGACGAGGCCAATTTACTTGGCTACCTTGCCGCCATAAACAGTAAAGATGTGCGCTATAAATACTCTGCCAATTACGAAATGCTACGCTATGTGTTGATAGAAATCGCCCTAAAATCTCCAGAAGACTACAATGCGCTGCACGATAAACTTTCTGCAGGCGTTTTGGCCGACTTTAAAACGGAAAAAGAATTTTGGGCAAAATATAACGGCGCCATGTTTGGCTACCTAGATGCCGCATTCGATGGGTTTTTAAAAGCCAACAACCAAGCAAAAGGAATAGACAGCTACCAAGATATTGTTATCTGGCTGTGGAATATTCACAAGGGTGGGTTACACGTTGTGAGTTAAAGGTTACATGTTTGGATTGAAGGTTACAGGGCTGGGTTAGAAAATGTTATAGGTTGTGAGTTATGTGTTCCGAGACTGGGCGCATCCTGACTGGCAACTTTTAACTCGTAACTTCCAACACTTTACCCATGTATCGCCTCTTTAGTGCCAAAACCTTGAATCAACTCCCCTTCAAAATCTAACCATTCCTTCCAGCGCTTATCAACAGCTACATCTACGCTATATTTACGTGCGAAGTTCAAAAAAGTAGTATAGTGGCCTGCTTCAGAAACCATTAAATCGTGGTAAAATTTCGCTAGGTTTTCATCCTTAATATTAAGAGAAAGGACCCTAAAACGTTCGCAACTTCTGGCTTCGATCATGGCAGCAAACAACAATCGATCTATAAAAGCGGTATTTCTGCTACCATCTTTCTTACTAAATTTTACCAATTTACCCACATAATCATCTTTACGCTCGCGAGTTAAGGTATAACCTCGTTCTTTTATAATTTCGATGACCATTTGAAAATGCTGCATTTCTTCTATCGCGATAGCAGTCAGTTCATCTACCAAATCTTGATGCTCTGAATTTTGGGTAATAAGTGTAATGGCATTAGATGCTGCTTTTTGCTCGCACCAAGCGTGATCTGATAGAATTTCTTCTAAATTAGATTCTGCAATATGTGCCCAACGTGGGTCGGTAACTAATTTTAATCCAAGCATATTTAGGGTTTAGGGTTTAGGGTTTAGGGTTTAGGGTTTAGGGTTTAGGGTTTAGGGTTTAGGGTTTAGGGTTTAGGGTTTAGGCAAAAATAAAAATTTTAACCTCAACTTTTGCTCAAAGCAACGAAAACAGCTTACTTTTGATGTCAAACATATTTATGCATGCAAAGCAATTATTAATCATCGGGTTAGTTTGGCCAGAACCGACTTCATCAGCGGCAGGAACGAGAATGATTCAGCTGGTGGATTTATTTTTGGCAGACGGTTACCAAATCACTTTTTCATCCGCGGCAGCGAAAAGCGACTACAGTTTTGTATTTTCTACAAAAGTAAAGGAGGAACACATAAAACTAAACGACGAAAGCTTTAATACATTTGTAAAAGCCCTTGCCCCGACTGTAGTGATGTTCGACAGATTTATGATAGAGGAGCAATATGGTTGGCGTGTGCAGCAAGAATGCCCAAATGCTTTACGCATTTTAGATACCGAAGATTTACATTTTCTGCGCAGGGCGAGAACAGAAGCAAACAAAAAACAGCTAGATTTTACTCCCGATCAACTATACACCACCGACGCAAAACGAGAAATTGCCGCTATTTTACGGTGCGATTTATCCTTGATTATCTCCGAAATCGAGATGAAAATTTTGTTGGAACAATTTAAAATTGACGCTGCCCTTCTATTTTATCTTCCTTTTTTGGAGTCGAAAATTACCGACAAAACAGTAGCAGAATGGAATTTGTTCAATCAACGAAAAGATTTTATGTTTATTGGAAATTTTTTACACGAGCCAAATTGGAAAACGGTTCTAACTTTAAAAACTGAGGTTTGGCCGCAGCTAAGCAAACTGCTCCCAAGTGCACATTTAAACATTTATGGTGCTTATCCCACGCAAAAAGTATTTCAGCTAGAAAATAAAAAAGAGCGAATTTTTGTTAAAGGCAGAGCCGATGATGCAAAGAAAACTTTATCGACGCATAGGGTTTTATTGTCGCCAAGCAAATTCGGTGCAGGTTTAAAAGGCAAATTTATAGACGCCATGCAAACCGGTACGCCAGCTATCACTACAAGTATTGGCGCTGAAGGAATGGTTGGAGATTTAGAATGGCCAGGCCATATTGCTAACGATATTGAAGCATTTGTGAAAGCCGCTGTTGCCCTTTATACAGATGAAGAAAAGTGGACAATCGCGCAGCAAAAAGGCAGAAAAGTGATTAATGAGCGTTATTGTGCAGATAAGTTTAAGACGCTATTCATTTCTTATATAGACGATTTATGGCACAACCTAAGCAAACACCGCCAAGCGAATTTTATCGGCCAACTGTTACAACATCATACTTTGCAAAGCAGCAAATACTTATCATTGTGGATTGAGGAAAAGAACAAACCGAAGAGCGGATTTTGATAGAAGAGGCCGTTGTTTTAAACTTTTGCCTCTTTCTTTGGAAATGCGATGGAGGCCACAACGCTGAGCACCAAAATACCCAGAATAACAATTAAGGAATGTTCTGTAGTAAAACCCCAAAAATGGAGGTAATTATGCAACAACATTTTAAGCCCTATAAACGTAAGCAAAAACGCCAAACCAGTTTTTAGGTAATGGAACTTGTGGATGATGTTTACCAACAGAAAAAACATTGATCTTAAACCCAAAATGGCAAAAATGTTTGAGAAAAACACAATGTAGGGGTCTTTGGTCACCGCAAATATTGCTGGGATGGAATCTACGGCGAATAAAAGATCCGTAAACTCTACAATAAGCAACACCAAAAACAAAGGTGTAACGAGCGTTTTGGCATTAATCTTTACAAAAAACTTTTTCCCTTCGTATTTTGGATGGATAGCGAAAATCTTGGCCGCCCATTTGACGACAGGATGATTCTCGGTATCAATCTTATCGTCTTCATCTGAACTGAAAAACATTTTAACTCCGGTAAACAGCAAAAATGCTCCGAACACATATAAAATCCAGCCAAACTTTGTAATGAGAGCTGCACCAACAAAAATGAAGATACAGCGCATAATTATTGCACCTAAAATACCCCAAAACAGCACGCGGTGGTAATATTTCTCTTCTACTGCAAAGGCAGAAAAGATCAACACGATTACAAAAATATTATCTACCGATAGTGCATACTCAATAACGTAGCCGGTTAAAAACTCTAAGCCTAAATTTTGCTTGTAAAGAGCAATACTTTGGGGAAAATTATTTGGTATTAGCGTAATGTTGTGCTTATGCCTAACCACAATCTCCTTTAATTGCGCAAAATTATGTATGCCGTGCAATTCTTGCCCTTCCGTTATCAGAACAAAATAAAAGCCCACAGCCAATGCCACCATAATGAAGCTCATAATGGAAGCTTGTTTTAAACTTACAATGTGTTCTTTTTTACTGAAAAGACCCAAATCTAATGCAAGAATTAACACAATGAAAAGAAGAAAACCTAGGCTAAACAGTAATTCGTTGCTCATTATTTCTTTCGTTCTGTGGTATAAAGCACCAATTGTTCCAAGCCGACTCTTGCTTCACCCTCCGTAAATTGATGTAATATTTCAAATGCTTTCTGCTGGTATTCTTCCATCTTCTTGTTGGCAGATACCAGCCCATCCTTTTCTACTACAAAATCTATTATTTCTTGTATTTTCCCATGATCACCCTGATGGTTTTTAACTAAATTAATAATTCGTTTTCGCTCAGTTCTTCCGGTGTTGCTTAATGCGTAAATCAACGGTAATGTTATTTTTTTTTCTTTAATATCAATACCCAATGGTTTACCGATTTTATCTGTTCCAAAATCAAATGTGTCATCCTTAATTTGAAAAGCGATGCCCACATATTCTCCAAATAAGCGCATTTTCTCTATTGTTTCTTCATCTGCACCTGCAGAAGCCGCTCCCGCAGCACAACAAGATGCTATTAAAGAAGCTGTTTTTTGTCTGATGACATCAAAATAGAGTGCCTCAGAAATATCCATTTTACGCACCTTCTCAATTTGCAAAAGTTCGCCCTCACTCATTTGCTTCACCGCCTCTGCAACGATTTTTAACAATCCATGCTCATTATTGTCTACAGAAAGTAACAATCCCTTAGAAAACAGATAATCGCCAACCAAAACGGCAATTTTATTTTTCCATAAAGCATTAATAGAGAAGAATCCTCTGCGTTCGTAAGAATTGTCAACCACATCATCATGCACCAAAGTAGCGGTGTGCAACAATTCTACCAAAGCAGCGCCACGATGTGTAGATTCAGAAATTCCGCCGCAAAGTTTGGCCGCAAAAAAAACAAACATAGGTCGCATTTGCTTACCTTTTTGCTTTACAATGTAATGCGTAATTCTATCAAGTAACGGCGCATCGCTGTGCATCGACTCCTTAAAGGTATTTTCAAACGCTTTAATGTCGGCAGCAATTGGCCTCTTTATTTCTTCTATTCCCGGCATGAAGTCGAAAAATTTTTTGATGCAAACTTACCTTTATTTAGCAAGAAAACCTCGAAGCTTTACAAAACCTACATAGTTTAACTAAACTATGTCTTTTCTGATCATGATATTTTCTATAATCATCTTGGCATGAACCCTAGAGTTTTCGATGAATAGTTTATGCGTATCCATCCCACCGCAAACTACACCAGCAAGGTACAATCCCTTTATATTGGTTTCCATTGTCTCTTCGTTATAGGCAGGGCAAGAACTTTCTGGGAGTTCTATTCCAAATTTGCGCAACATATTAAAGTCTGGTTGGTAGCCTGTCATTGCTATCACGAAATCATTTGGCAGCGTTACCTTTCCTTCTGGTGTTTTCAATTCTACTTCTTTTTCGCTTATCCCAATGAGCTCTGAATTAAAATACGCCTTAATGGAACCTTCTTTAATTCTGTTTTGCATATCTGGCCTAACCCAATATTTTACGTGTGGCCCAAGTTCGCTTCCGCGGATAAGCATGGTTACATTTGCCCCTTTCCGATACGTTTCTAAAGCCGCATCTACGCCAGAGTTGTTTGCCCCGACCACCAAAACATTCTGAAAAGCATACAAATGCGGATCCTTGTAATAATGCGTAACCTTTGGCAAATCTTCGCCGGGCACATTCATCATTAAAGGCACATCGTAAAAGCCAGTGGCAACAATAACGTTTTTTGCTCCATAGTTTTGTTTTGATGTAGCTACCTCAAAATTATTGTCTGTTATTTTCTTAACTTCTTCTACCCTTTCAAATAGACGAATATCTAGTTGAAAACTTTCCACCACACGGCGATAATATTCTACGGCTTCATTTCGATTTGGCTTGGGGTTTATAGTTACAAATGGCAATCCTCCTATTTCTAATTTCTGAGAGGTAGAAAAGAAAGTCATAAAAACCGGATAGTTATACAGACTGTTAACAAGCGCTCCTTTTTCTATAATGACATAGCTTAGATTTGCCTTTTTTGCCTCGATGGCACAAGCCATACCAATTGGGCCTGAGCCGATAATAAGCACATCGAAAATTTCCATGTCGCAAATTTGCATAAAGGAATTGGGAAAATTGGGGTTAGTAGTTAGTATTTAGTATTAAGACAAACGACTAAATGCCTGAACGTCCTCTCAGTATCCTTTATTTAGTATCAAGAAAATTGCGCTTTCAACATAAGCTTTTAGAATTTTTTGAGCGCTTTTACACGCCATCCACTATATCTTTTTTCGGCTTAAGAAGCCAAAAAAAGGATACCGCTGCTGTCGTTAGCGCAACATTTGCGGTAGAATAGACTGTGACTTTCTTGATGAATCTATTTCAGCCTCTTTCTTAATTTCAACCATGATTCGTTTCATTTACCCCTTCAACAAATCATGACATAAAAGACCTTGAAACGAGTTCAAGGTGACATTAGCGAAAGAAACCGACAGCCTTACATTTTAAGTACCTAATCTTTACTCCTTATTCTTTGCTCCTTATTCTTTGCTCCTTACTCCTTATTCTTTGCTCGCCAACGCCATCTATCCTGCCGTCAATTCCCCACGTAACGAAGTTTCCATTAAATGCCGCATCTCATCCATCGAAACCCCAAGTCCCAGTACAAACATCAACTTAGTTACGGTTGCTTCGAAAGTTAAATCGAAACCACTCAATACACCAATTTGCTGTAAAATTCTGCTGGTTTCGTATCGACCAAGTTGCACAGATCCTTTTTTACATTGAGAAATGTCTACAATCAATTTCCCTGCATTTATCGCGCTACGCAAACTTTCTAAAAACCAAGCAACAGTACTTGCATTGCCCGAACCAAAGGTTTCTAAAATAATGGCATCTACCTTAGATGCTGTTATGGCCTCAACCGCTTCTTTGGTAATTCCTGGATATAACTTTAGCACACCAATATTTGCGTTGAAATTGGTATGGAGTTTTAAAGTGCCACCCAGATTTTTTAAAATGTAATTGCTGTTAAACTGCAAATGCACGCCCGCTTCTGCCAAGATTGGATAATTGGGCGAGCGGAAAGCCTCAAATTTTTCGCTGTTATATTTTATTGCTCTATTGCCCCTAAAAAGCTGTGCATCAAAATAAATACAAACCTCTGGAACAACTGCCGAATCATTTTCCTTTTTTGCCGCAATCTCCAAAGCCGTTATCAAGTTTTCTTTTGCGTCGGTACGTATCTCTCCAATTGGCAATTGCGATCCGGTTAAAACAACTGGTTTCGCCAAATTCTCTAACATAAAACTTAAGGCCGACGAGGTAAACGCCATGGTATCACTACCGTGCAAAATTACAAAGCCATCATATAAATGATAATTTTTATAGATCAGTTCTGCCAGCGTCTTCCAAATTTCGGGATCCATGTTAGAAGAATCCAACACAGGATGAAAAGAGTGCACATCGAACTGATAATTTAGCCTTGCCAGCTCTGGAACATTTTCTTTTATCTGCTCAAAGTTAAACGGAACTAGCACTCCATCTGCGCCGTTGACCATACCAATGGTGCCGCCGGTATAAATAATAAGTACCTTATTCATTTGGCAAAAGTTAGTTTATATAGCACAAATATGCGAAAGATTTACAACTCAGAAAAAATCTATTGGTTAAATGTAAACCTAACATCTTTAAAGCCTAAACTCTGTATAATTGGTTTTAATACATTTACCGAATTCGTTTTAGTCTGTTTTAAAATATCCGACTTCTTTACCTCTTTAGCAATCTTTACCTCTGCTGCTTTGTAAGCATCATCTACCAAATTCGCCTCTCTAAAAAACGCCATTTTAGTATCATAAACGCGCGAATTCTTATGGTCTATCTTTACGTAACAAATCTCTGGCTGTGGCAAATTTACTACAGCTGTATCCGCATCAATGTCAATATCATCTTTGGTAATTTTGGTTAAGTCGATGCAACCAACAGCCTCCGCCTTAACAATTAATAACACACTCGCCTCTGGCAAAAAATCTGTTTTCTGCTTATGCTCCAATACATCGCTAATTTGGTATCTCACCAGTTCTAATTTACCAATAGACTCTATTCTTTCTACCAAAAGCTGATGTTTGCTATCTACAGAAGTGCTGATGCTAAACTTCTTTGAAATAAAAAAGTAACCAGCCACCAAAAGGATTACCCATGGCAGGATACCAAAAAATATCTTCATGCGCTAAAATTTTAAAAGAATTTTATCTATACAGAAATAATTAAACAATTTTTAATCCATGTTTTCTATTTCAGAGTTTTTGGCAGTTGTTTTGCAATACATTTTTCACACACACAAATAAAACCAAATGTTATGAAAAAGTTAACCATTTTATTTTTCTGCGTTGCCACGCTAAGTCTGGCATCATGCAAGAAACAAACTGTTCTTCAACCCACAACTACGACACCTAACAGAACAATCATTGCTTATATCAATCAGGCAGACTGGCAAAAAGACACTACTGATGGACGAACGATATTTTCCATTTTAAATATTTCTGATGTTCTTGACGGACCAACCTTTGAAGACGATGGGTTTTTAGTTTATATTTCCAGAACCGATAATGATACCTATGAACAAATACCCAATGTATATGGGCTGAATTCTTATAGCTATGTAATTGACAAAACAAATAAGACTTTAGAAATCGATTTGCAAAGATCAAACTCCGCAACATATCCAGATTATCCAACCGGTAAAACTAGAGTGAAAATAGTGTTAGTTAGGTCACAACAATAAACCATCTTTAAAATTCTAAAAAACGACCGATGTTTACCTGAACGTGGTCGTTTTTTTTATGCGCACCTCGGTTTAATTGCAAGGCCCTAATCTCTACGCCATTTCTAGTTAGCAGCAATTCATCATAAAAACCTTTGTAATAAACATCTTTTACTTCAAACCGTCTACTGCTCCAATTGCTTGTAATTTCTGCCCATTCGGGATAAAAAACCACAAATTGTTTAAAAGTTTTTAGGCCTATTTTTTCTGCGTCTCCGCGCGATAAAACCACCGCATTGCCCAAAATACTTGCTGTGTAAATGTGCTTGGGCTGCTGATAGATATCAGATGGTTTTCCGGTTTGTAAAAGTGATCCATCTTTTAGCATCAATAATTCGTCTGCCAAAAACAAACCATCTGCCGGATCGTGCGAGACTAATATTACCGTAACCCCAGTTTCTGCGGCAATTTCTTTAATGTCGGCGCGCAGTTGATTTTTTAACAACGCATCTACTTGGCTAAATGGCTCATCCAACAACAAAACCTGTGTATCTGCCACCATGGCCTTTGCAATGGCCACACGTTGTTGCTCGCCACCGCTAAGTTCTACTATTTTTTTATGTTGAAGAGGCAAAATCTTTAAATGCTCCATAATCTGTAGCGTCTTTTCAGATTTTGCTTTTAAATCTGTGTTAGGTAGTTGAGATGCGATGTTATCATAAACTTTAGCATAAATATTTAATGAAAAATCTTGGGTAACCATTTTCATTTGCTTGTGCCCAGGAATAAGTTGCTCATCTGGCCCTTTAACTTTTTCGGCGTTGAAATTAACTTCTCCCCTATCGGGAGTTAACAAACCATACATGCATTTTAGAAGCGTAGATTTTCCACTACCACTTTCGCCAATTATGGCAACTACATCACCCCTTTTTATTTCAAAATTTATGTCTTTAATACCACCAGCCAATTCAGACTGGTATTGTTTTGTTAAATTTTTTACTGTAATTATCGTTTCTCTCACAGCGTAAAGGTAAGAAAAAGGCAAAGAAGATGTTTGGGATTTAAATACGGAGACGGATACTCCGCAGCGGGTTGAAACCCGCCACTAATATTTCGTTCGAAGCTACGCATCTGCCTATCAACTTTGCGGTCATCGGACTACTTTAATTAAACATTTTGCCATGGACGCTAGGAGACACCTCACAAGCTGGACGAGTGGCAAAAGCGCTATAAAACCCTAGTTGTGAGACTTCTATTTCCTCGAAGTGACGCGCGGAACTGAGCCAAACCCATCATAAAAAATCCCGTCTCGCCTTAAACGAAACAGGATTTTCAATTTGCGTGTGTGTTTCTTTAATTTATTCCCAACGTTACCCCAAAGCTAAAATTCTTTAAACCTGCTTGTGCTGCCGTATTGAACATATCGCTAAAATAATATTTGGTAAAAACACCAATACCTGCGTAGCCAAGTCTAACTGTACCGCCATACCTTAATCCTTGGAAATGGTAATCGTCATAAAATTTTTCCTTGCCGCGTTCGCCGCTAATTTGTTTAACTTTTCCATTTAACAAAAATCCAATCTCTGGGCCAACTACCACAAAGAAACGATTGCCATTTTTGTTATCTTTTGTTCTAAACTCAAAGTTTAGCGGAATGTGCACGTAACTGCTAGAGAAACGATTTTTAGAAAACCCTACGGTTTGATCCTCATACGTTAGGGTTGGCATGGCCTTTTGTATCGTTATGTCTTTTCGCAAACGGATGAGGGTCCAGTCGAAGCCCCCAGCTAAATAAATTTTAAAATTTGGCGTAAATCGATATCCGAATTGTGCTATATCAAACGAAAAAGTACTGGTTTTCCCGCCTCGGTAAGATAAGAAGTCGTTTTCTGGCGAAAGATTAGAACTTCCATTATCAACCAATCTAGAATAACCAATATCTATGCGATTAAAAGTTAAGCCACCAGTAAAGTGACTTTTATAAATCCCAGAGCTGTCCTTTTCATTATCTCTATCTTTTTTCCCAAAGTTTAGGGTAACACCTGTTTTTTTATGGATTCCGAATTTCTTGTGATTTACCGAATCCATTTTCATGGTGTCTGTTTGTGCTTTGGTAATTTGTCCCATACCCATAACAAGTCCGCCTGCCATTAGGGTTTTTAAAATTAAATGTTTCATTTGTATGTTTAGTTTATGTGTGTGTCTTATATAGAGTTTATTTTCTGTTACATCTGTCAATCGCTCTGCTTGCCAAACCTAAACGGACCAATGTTTACCGCAGCAAGTGTAGATCCTTCATCGTTGGTTTTAAACCTTATGAATTTATTTTTGCTTTTGTCAACGGTATTTAACACGAGATTAATCAGATCTCCAGCATTTTTTATTCCTTTAGAAGCTGTAACATTTTCATCAACAATAGATTTTTCTTGGTGCACCGATTGCACAGAAGCCAACACCATATTTTGTTGTGAAGGAGCTACAGAAGTAGCGAGTATAATTTCTTCCGCCTCTGGTGCTCCCGTTTTCGGAAGGTTATTATTTTCGGCCAGTAAGGGCAGCTCAACCATCTTTTTTGATGAAATTTCCGGAATTGTTTTTGCTTGTAATTTTCTGCGCTCATTTTTCAACCCCACATAACTCGATTTAGAAACTGGTTCTACAGCCAAATCGGTCTTAACCAGATTTGCATTTGTCTCCTCTATTTTTGGTAAGATCTGCTTTTCTATTTTTCCTTTTTTTATCGCAGGCGCTACATTTACCAAACTCGGGCTCGGTGCAATTTTTTGCTGATTGTATATAACTAAAGTAACGGTTGCCAACAATACAATAGAAGCGGCAACTAGCCAATACCGCAAACTTAGCGCTCTTTTCTTTGGTGTAATTTCGGCCTCGATAGCGCTCCACAAACCTGCAGATGGCGCAATTTCAACATCGTGCAAACTGTCTTTAAATAACTTATCAAAATCTTTATCCTGTATAGGTTGCATAACCTTGTCCCTCCATTTTTATAATTTCTTGTTTCAAAATTGCCCTGGCTCGGCTTAGTTGCGATTTGCTGGTACTTTCGCTAATGCCCAATTGTTCGGCAATTTCCCGGTGCGAGTAACCTTCAATCGCATACATGTTAAAGACCATTCGGTAGCCGTCGGACAACTTACTTATCACCCTTAGCAAATCTTCCATCCCTAAAGTACCGAAATCAAATCCTACAGATGGTTGGTCAAAAGCCTCATCCAATTCTACCACTTTTAAACTACGTTGGTTCTTACGAAAATTTTCTATCGAGGTGTTTACCATAATTCTCCGTATCCAGCCCTCAAAAGAACCTTCTTCCTTAAACTGGTTTATCTTGGTAAATACCTTAATGTATCCTAACTGAAGCACATCTTCTGCCTCTGCCCTATTTTTAGCATAACGCATGCAAACCGCCATCATCTTGCCCGATGTTTGCTTATACAACAATTCCTGCGTCTTCCTCTCGCCATTCTTACAGCCTTGCAGTAAATCGTCTATTGTATGGGTTTGCGCCAATTTCATTTCGTGGTTATGTAGAGTAGATGCCCGATTTTAAAAAATGGTTGCATCAGTATATACAAAAATTAAAATAAATTTAAACAATTAAGAAAACATAGGTTAATGGTAAATAAAGAAGAACATTTTTCTTTGCAACCAGCACTACTTCTTTGCGGAAGCCTTTGCGCCAAATTTACGCGGGTAGTAAGAAAGTGTAAACATGAAATACTGCTGTAAAACGTTGCTGGTTGAGGTAGAGAAACTGTTTATGCCCGCATAATTATATACGCCTTTGTTTTGGTGCAATAAATCCAAAGCAGAAAATTTAATCTCGGCGTTATTGCCCTTGTTAAAACGATAAGTTGCATTGGCATTCCAAATTGCAAAATTTATGGTTTCGCCAACCGAAGGTTTATTCTGGTTAAAACTTACGTTGCTGCTTAAAGAAAGTTTTTTAGTAAAATTGTAATTTGTACTCACTGCTGTAGTTAGAGTAAGGTTTTTGTATTTGGTGTTTAATGCATCTTGTTTAGAGACGCTTGTATTTACAGTTTGAGATGCTTCTAAACCTAATTTATCTTTAAAAGTAAAATTTGTTGATAAGGAATTCGTGGTGTTAGTGTTGTTAGAAAAATTAAAAACTCCATTAAAATAGGTCGGCTTCTTATTAAAATCGAAACCAGTATAAAAATTCAATTGCAACTCGCTATTTTTAAATTTATGAGACTTACGGATATTTCCATTAAAACGCGCATACTTAGTGCCACTAGCATTGGCAAGGTAATTATTTCTCCTATTTTGTTGGTCAACGAAAACACTGTCAACAATATCATTGGTAATTGAGCCTATAGAACCATTCACATTAAAATTTAAGGTATTTTTGTTTTTCATATCATAATGGCCAAAATCTAAATTTATAGATCTATCTGTAGCTTCTTTTAAATTAATATTACCTCGCTGTAAATTATACAAATTGGTACTATCCGTTAAGGGCGCCAACTGCTCTAAACTTGGAATATTGATGTTGGTATTGTAGGTTAAGTTTAAACTTTCTTGGTAGGTACCATATTGGTAATTGAAAGCACTAGCACTTATTTTCGGTACAAAATTACTATAGTTGCGCTTAATGTTTTGAAAAGATTTATCTGATTTATTATCTTGATTTATAATTTGTTGCGCCACAGTTGCACTTAAATTTATACTCTTATTGTATCGATTACTTAAGTTTTTGCTAAAAGATTTCGATAAAGTAAATCCTGGTGTAAATTCGAGTTGATTGACCTCTAAATTGTTAGAAAGATAACCATTCGATTTATAATTATTTGCCGCGGTATAATCTTCTACCAAATTCTGGCGATTATTATGATCCAAAGTTAAATTGGAACTAATTTCTGCATCGAAGTTTGCTAGTTGAGCGTTGTTGCCGAATATTAACGGTTTTAGGTTTGGCATAGTAAAACCCACTGTTTGGTTTACGAATTTCTCAGCAGTTTGATACCTTCTGTTAAAATCTTGATTTTTTAATGGGTCGGCTAAATCTCTAAATGAAGTTATTTCTGTTCTGTTGTTGTTGTTGTCGGCAATATTTAAACTATAATTTGTCCTAATGCTTTTAAAACGCTGTTTCCAATTGTTGTAGTTGTTATAATTGTAATCGGCTTTAAAATTAAAATTTTTATTGTCTGATTGAGATTGGCTGCTGCCATTATTTGTACTTGTTAAATCGCCATTGTTATTTATGGCATTTCTAAAATTCGTACTGCTGTTGTCGTTTTTTGTTGCGGTAAAAAACTCACTCACATCTAAACGATGGCTCTTTTTGTAATAATTATAGATGCTGTTTAACCGGTGGCTATTGCTATTATTTAGGGATGAATTTTTACTCTGAGAGAAAATTTGGTTGTTTTCGGCTATTGTGGTGGTGCTTTGGTTGTCGCTTTCGTTATTTGACTCATAATTCTTAAAATAGTAATCTGCCGTTAATTTACTGTTGTTGTTCCATTCTTTGCTATCTGGTGTAAAATTATACGTCATTTGTGCACCCGCTACATTTCCCTTGTTTATGCCATTCTGCCTAAAATCTGGCTGATATTCTACACTCGTGCCAGTACCCTTATACGTACTATTTCTAATAAGGGTGTTAATGTCATTTGGTATTTTGTTTATGTCGTTACTGGCGCCAATGATAGATAACTGTAGTTTTGGCGTGCTAAAGTTCAAGTTTCCATCAAATTGATAATGTTTATCGGTACCATAACCTAAACCGATTTTTCCAAAGTAAGATCGGTCTTTTCCTTTCTTAAGTTTTAAATTGGCTACCAGATTGCTATCTAAAGGGTTATTTCTATCGGCTGTATTAAAAATCTGAATTTTCTCTAGGGCATTTTTAGGAATGTTTTGAAGCGCAATTTTGTTATCGCCGCCAAAAAAAGATTTTCCGTTAACGGTTAAAGTTTTTACCTCTTTCCCGTTAACGGTAATAATTCCATCGCCCCAAACGGTTATGTTGGGTATTTTTTTAAGTAAATCTTCTACGGTTGCATTGGTATCTAACTTAAAAGCTATGGCATTTATTTCCAAAGTGTCGTTGTTGTAGCTAATGGGAGGAACTGTAATCATCACGTCGTTTAAAGTTTCCGTCCGCGGATTAATAAACAGCGTTTTTAAATCTAGTTGCGTTTGCCCTTTGGGTATGATGATGTTTTTTCTAATCAAATCATAACCCACATTGCTAATATCAATACGTAAATTTTGCCCGATAGGTAAATTTGTAAATTTAAACTCGCCGTAATTGTTGCTTAGTTGATAATTGAGCACCGAACTATCTGCCCTAAAAATAGAAACCGTTGCCGATTTTAATACATAATTGTGTACGCTATCTCTAACAATACCCTTTACTGTACCCATTACGGGCGTTATTGTTGTCTTTTGAGCAAAAGAAAGGCTAGCATTAAAAAGTAGAATGCTGAAGAATGCAAAGAGAAAGTAAGAGCGCATGATTAGTTTTTCTTAGGTGTTAGTATGATAAGGATTGGGTTGCTTTTTCTGTCGCCGGTTTTAAAATAATTTGCCAACAGCGGCGGATAATTTACCTTTTTATCGGCAATGCGTTCTTTAAAAGTAAATGCGGCTAAGGATGAGTAACTTGTGTAGAATTTTCCATCTTCGAATGCAGAAAAACCTCTGCCTTCAAACTCGTAGCTAAAACCGGAATCGGTTATGGGTAAAAAACTAGAAAGGCTATCTGGCTCAATATCCTGAAAAGAGGTTAATTCTGCCGTCTTAACATTGTATATTAGACTTTTCTTTTGGTCTTTGTTCCAATAACCAGTACTTAATTTTAAGAATAAATTCTCGCCCATTAAATAGCAATTTCCCAAGCCGTAAAACACTTTTCTGTTTTTATCAAAATAATCTTGCCTCTTTTTTATGTATAGTGGATTTGTGATAAAATCTTTTGTTATGGTATTTAGCGCTGGGAAAATAAAATTATAGGCTAAAGAAACTTTATTAGGCGTAACTTTATAAAGGTTGTAATCATAAAAATTAACGAAAAAACCTGCATTATCCGCATATTTTGTAAATCCTTCGTCGCCATACCAATCGTCTTTGTCGTACTTATTTTCGTCATCAACAAAGTAGGCTACACTATCTTTAGTTTTTGGATGGTATAACATTAATTTATAAAAAGTACTGTCTTTTCCATCCTTTACCCACTGTCTTGTTTTAACTTCTGTGTCGCCATCTTTAAATTTGATGTTATTGTTGAACTTGAAATCTTTATTGCTTACTTTTTTGATATAATTCCCCTTAAAATCGAAATATTGCACATTGTTAGGTGTATAGATTACAATGAAATCTTTGCCGTCTATCTTATCCGATGTAAAACCATAAAATTGGGCTTTTTCTTTGTCATCTTTACTACTTTGTAGTTTTGTAGCATCAATTTTAACAAGAAATTTTCCTTCTGTGTTAAAAATTAACAGGGCTTTAGTATCGTAGTCATAAATTAAATAAGAATTATTAACTAATTTAAATTGTCCTATTTGTCCGAATAAACTTTCTTTGGTAGTTTCTAATGGTACAAATTTTACCTCATCAAAAATTTGAGAAACCGTAGCGCCTCTTGCGCTTTGCGGATCTAAGCGAATGGTAACCATTTCAGAACTGTCTATTTTACCTACTTGGGCTATAGAAAATAATGGAAATAAGAAGATGGAGAGAAATATGCAGCGCGTTATTTTATTGGTTTTCACAGAGTTTGGTTAAAGGATTTAGTAATCGTAAAAATAGCACCTCAAAATCAATAAAGCAAACCGAACATCCAAAGCGGGATTTTATTTCCAATTCCTGCCTCTAAGTCGTCTGCTGCGATTTTTATGAATCTTGGGTAATAAATTGCTTCTAATTACAAGCAAATGTTAATTTTTTGCTATAAAATTATAGCATAATTGAATAAAATTGCTTCAATTTTATAGCAAAATTGCTCTTTTTAACTCAAAACTCCTCATCTCACACTAAGCAAATTTTACTTCGCTTCCATATTTCAACCTTTTAACAATCGCGCGCTAAATAGTATCTTTGCAATACATGGAAAGTTTATCAATGCCGAAGATACTTGAAGGCGGTTACTGTAATAGTTTAACAGATTATTCGAGGTTTGTTACCAGAGAAGTTAATATTGGCGATATTGCTATGGGTGGAGACAACCCCATCCGCATCCAATCTATGACCACCACCAACACTATGGATACCATTGCGACTGTAGAACAAACGCTTCGTATGGTAGAAAGTGGCTCAGAGTATGTAAGAATAACTGCACCAAGCATTAAAGAAGCAGAAAACCTTGCCAATATTAAAAAGGAATTAAAGCTTCGCGGATGCAAAGTTCCGCTGATTGCCGATATTCACTTCACGCCTAACGCCGCCGAAATGGCAGCCCGTATCGTAGAAAAAGTGCGTGTAAATCCTGGCAATTATGCCGATAAAAAGAAATTTGAAAACTTAGAATATACCCAACAATCATACAATGCAGAACTCAGCAGGATCTATAAAAAATTTATCCCGCTGGTTAAAATTTGTAAAGAATACGGCACGGCCATGCGTATCGGCACAAATCACGGTTCGCTATCCGACAGGATTATGAGCCATTATGGAGATACACCTCGGGGGATGGTCGAATCGGCGATGGAATTTATCCGCATGTGCGAAGATCAAAACTACTACAACTTGGTTATCTCTATGAAAGCCAGCAACACGCAGGTAATGGTTCAGGCTTACAGGCTTTTGGTAGAAACTATGGTAAAAGAAGGTATGAATTACCCGCTCCACCTTGGGGTTACAGAAGCCGGAGATGGCGAAGATGGCCGGATCAAATCTGCGGTTGGAATAGGTACTTTATTAGAAGATGGTTTAGGCGATACCGTGCGCGTTTCGTTAACTGAAGACCCAGAGTTTGAGGCACCAGTGGCAAAGGCATTGGTAGATAGGTATGGTGAGAGAAGTCGGAAGTCGGAAGTCGGAAGTCGGAGTGAGTTGAAAGTTGAAAGTTCAAAGTTAAAAGTAGCAGCAACTGAGCATTCGAAACTCATAACCCGCAACCCGCAACTCTCAACCTACGATCCATATTCTTATTCGCGTAGAAATACCGAGCCTGTACAACACATCGGCGGTCATTATCATCCTATAGTGATGGTAGATGTTTCTAAAAAAAATTTAAAAGATCCATTTTTTCTCACTTCCGTGGGATATAAATACAGTGCTGGTTTAGATAAATACAATTTGGCAGATCAAGCTTGTGATTTGGTTTATTTGGGCGATAATTTGCCTTCGTTTTCTTTTCCGGGCAACTTAAAGCAGATTTACAACTACAAAACTTGGCTCGGTTTAAAAGATAAAAGCAACTGTCACCCTTTATGTTCTTTAGAAGAATACATTCTACTTGATGTAAAAGACGAGTTCCTAAATTTGGTAGAAATCAGTTTTGAGGAATTCAACAAGTTAACAACTGAACAATTAAACAATTTTCGGCAGTTTTCTAATGTAGTTTTTGTACTTAAAACGGCAGTTTTGCACGGCATGGCCGATCAACGGGCATTTTTTATCGCTTTGCAAGAAAGAGGTTTAAAAATTCCGGTAATTATCAAGAGAAGTTACCAAAATTTAGATGCAGATCATTTAATGTTGTACGTCGCCACAGATTGTGGCGCGCTCTTTACAGATGGTTTTGGCGATGGAATATGGATTGATGCGCCGGGCGAAAACTTATCGTTGTTAAACTCTACTAGCTTTGGCATATTGCAAGCAACACGCACGCGTATAAGTAAAACAGAATACATTTCTTGTCCAAGCTGCGGCAGAACGCTCTTCGATTTACAAGAAACTACCCAAGCCATACGGTCGCGCACAGATCATTTAAAAGGTATAAAAATTGGCATTATGGGCTGTATTGTAAATGGGCCAGGCGAAATGGCCGATGCCGATTATGGTTACGTTGGTACTGGACCCGGCAAAATTACCCTTTATCGTGGAAAAGAAGTGGTAAAAAAGAATGTAAAAACAGTTTCTGCTTTAGATGAATTAATCGATATTATTAAAGAAGACGGCAACTGGATTGAAAAAGCTTAAGGAAAACCGGCTTGCGTGGCTGTAGTTTTACGTAATTTTTTTTTTAGACTAACACCCCGTCTGCGACCACCCCTCTGAAACAGGGGAATTACCCCTCATGTCTTCTAATACACATTCAATTTTCGTCCGGAGGCTAATCTTTTTCAAAAAAATTGATGATGCATTAATTGTTCTCTCTAAAAAACACCAAACACTTTTCACAAACCTCTTGCAGATCAAGTGGTAAAGTTTCTTCCAGGTAAGGTTGCGATGCACCGTAAACATGATCCGCACCTAGTACAATTTCTAACTTGCTTTTTGGATTTGCCTGGTGTAATTTTTTTGCGTTTTCTACGCTTACACTCTGATCTTTGGTGCCGTTTACAATTAGCCACGGTGCTTTTATCCGCTTGGCGGCATCAACAATATTCAGTCGCTCTGGATTTTCTCTATAATCGTACAGCAAACCAACATTAAGCGGCATTTGCACTTTCGTTCTGGAATTTGTAATGTAGATCACTCCTTCCTTTTCCCACATAGCTTCCTGCTCTGGTTTCCATAGATTTTTAAAATCTTCTATGGCACTCCAGGTAATTAATTTACTTATCCTGTCGTCGTTTGCTGCAGCTATGATAGACAATCCGCCACCGCGGCTATGCCCAATAAGATTTATTTCTGTTTCAGAGCCACAGGTTTGTGCGATAAAATCAACAACTTGTTTTAGATCAAAAAGCTCTTTAGAAAACGTGTTTTGGCCAAACAAGGCTAAATCGGTTAAGTCTTTTGGATTATCAGAAGGCACTCCGCTATGCGAAAAATTAAATTTTAAATAACGGTAGCCATTTTCTGCAAAATAATTGGCGACTAAATTATGTGCGCCCCAATCTTTATAGCCCTTAAAGCCATGTACGAACAAAATAACAGGTGTATGCTTTAAATCGTGATCAACTGTTATATCACCTAGTATTAGTTTATCATCGGCGCCCTTTAGGGTAAAATTGGTTTTTGTAATCATAATTTTAAGGATTTTTAATGTACACCGCCGCCCAAAAAATAAGCACCGCCTGAATGGGCAGCCTAATCCAGGCAATTAATTTTGTTACCATTAATTTTCCCAACATAAACGGTGCAAGCTGCAACATGTAAATGTGTAGGGGCAAATAAACAACAAGCATCAACGCTATAAAAATTCCAGCCCATTTTCTCGTACGCTTAAACAACAACAAAATACCCAATATAATTTCAGCTACGCCCGATAGATAGATTAAAAAAGTACCGACCGGCATCCACGGTGGCACAATAGATAAATAGACTTTTGTTGCCAAAAAATGATTTATGCCCGCAGCCACATATAATACCGCAGATAGCCAGAGAAAGAATAAGTAAACATTATTGTGTTTTTTTGCCATCATTTTACTGTTTAATCATTACCTTACTTAGCATACAATTGTTTTCTTTTTTTTCAGTAAAGATAGAAGACCTTTAGGTGTTTTATTTAAAAACGTTCTAAATAGGCGTAAATTACAGCTCAATGACAGATGCGGCGGCAAGCGTGACTACATTTGTAGTCCTTAATAATTAATTCGTAGAGCACTTGGAATATCTAAAAGTAATCGCTTTTACCCATCACCAGATAGATTTAAAATCGTTGGGCAAGTTGGTTATTTGCGACGAAAGCTTAGACAGTAGGCTCAAGAACATTCAAGACAAACTTCCGGTTAGCGAGATTTTTTACATAGGTACCTGTAACCGTGTAGAATTTGTTTTTTTAACAAAACAGCAAACCAACAAAGAATTTGTTACCCAGTTTTTACGGGTATTAGATATGGGTTTGCCCGAGGAGTTTTTAGAGCGTTTTATAGATAATGTATCTGTATACGAAAACGAAGAGGCTTTTAACCATCTATTGCGCACTTCTTGTTCGCTAGAAAGTTTAATTGTTGGCGAAAAGGAGATTTTAGCTCAAGTACGTAGGGCTTATGAAAGCTGCCGGGATGCTGGTTTTACCGGCGATTACATGCGTATGATTATGGAACGCGTGGTAAAAACGGCAAAAGAAGTTTACACGCATACCAACATCTCAAAAAATCCGGTTTCGGTGGTTTCTTTAGCCTATCGTAAGCTAAAGGAACTAAATATGTGCGGTCATTCGCGCATATTAATTATAGGTGCTGGCGAAACGAACAGTACGATTGCTAAATACCTTAAAAAACATAAGTACTCTAACTTTGCCATTTTTAACAGGACTTTAGAAAATGCCCAGGTATTGGCCAAGGAACTAAATGGACAAGCCTATCAATTGGCAGATTTGGAGACTTATCAGGAAGGTTTCGATGTTATTATTACTTGTACTAGTGCAACCGAACCAATTATAACAGAAAACCTTTACGCTAAGCTACTTAACGGAGATGCTTCTAGAAAAGTAATCGTAGATTTAGCGGTCCCAAATGATGTTGCTGCTGATGTTGTTTCGAACAATTCTGTACATTATATAGAGGTTGAATCTTTAAAGGAAGTTGCCAGAAAAAATATCCAAGAGCGTTATAGCGAACTTGTACACGCCGAAGATATTATACACAAAAATATTGAGGAATTCTTTCATGTATTGAAACAACGACGCGTTGAGCTGGCAATGCAGGAAGTTCCACGTAAAATAAAAGAAATAAAAGAAAAGGCCATTCATGCAGTCTTTGCCGAAGAAATAAATCAAATGGACGATACGTCTAGAGCGGTTTTGGAACGGGTAATGGCGTACATGGAAAAAAAATACATCAGCGTGCCTATGGTTATGGCAAAAGAAATCCTATCTAATCAGCCATAGTTTTTAATTCAGTTTCCCACCAAATTTTCATGTTATTTTGTTTATCAAATAGCCACCATCAAAACCCGAAAATGGACTTGATTAATGGAATGAGTCTATGAGTATTTAGCAAGAATTGAATTTTAATGGCTTTTGAAAGCTACTTTGATCCAATTTAAGGCTGTAGGCTTTTTCAATTTAAGTTATCAAGAAATCAGCGCATAATAATAAAGTAGTTTCTAATTTACAAAGCATATTTGGCAATTATGAATTATTAACTATTACCTGCTCATACCGCTCTATAAACCACTTTAATACTGGGTTTTTATTGGTTTGTTTGTAAGCTAAAACCACTTCGGTGTGTACCGGAATATGGTCTAATTCGATAAATGATAATTTCATAGTAGCGTACTGTTTTTTTAATGTTAATGGCAATATAGATACGCCAAGGTTCGCTTCGACCAACTGTAATATAGAGTGTATATTGTTTGCTTCGTGCGTAATATCTGGAGTGAAGCCCATTCTTTGGCAAATTTCCATAAGCTTTTGATTATAATGTGGTGCAAAATCCTTACTAAAAAAAATAAATGGGCAATTTTTTAGAACTTTCGCCAACTCTGCTTGATTTTGAAAAACCCGCCCTGTATCTGGAATAACAACTACAAATGGGTCAAAAAAAAGAGACTTGATGGTTAATTTGTCAGACATAATCGGAGCTCTCAGGATGCCAATATCTAATTTTCCCTGTTCTAAATCTTTAATTTGAAGAATTGTTGGTACTTCAAAAAGACTAGTCTTTAAATATGGAAATTCCTTATGCATTGCCTTTAATACTTCGGCAAGATAAGATTGATAAACCGAACTGATATAGCCAATCTTTAGTTCTCCGCTAAAACCCGCATCAATTTCGCGAATAATAGTTTTGGTCTCTTCTAATTTATCAAAAATTGCATCCACTTCCCTTTTAAAATAGCTCCCGGCATCTGTTAAAGCCACTCGCTTATTATTTCTGATAAATAACTGAACCTTTAACTCTTCTTCTAGTTCTTTTATTTGCCTGCTCAACGGAGGCTGAGAGATATGGAGTTTCGTTGCTGCCTTGGTAAAATTAAGTTCGTTCGCTACTGTTTTAAAATATAATAAATGCCTGAGCTCCATTGTTTCGATACTTTATAGGTATTGATGATTGATAAAATTGATATTTTACAAATATGATAAAAACAATTAATTTTATAAAAATTTACAATTATGAACAGACGGCACTTGCATAAAGCAACAAATGATGAAATCCAATCTAGATTTGATAGCGATGTTGAACGGTTCTCTAATCTAGAAACTGGGCAGCAAACAACTATAGATGCATCCTTAACTATGGAACTATGTACCGAAGCGGCTAAATACATCAACCCAAATGCAAAAAACCTATTAGATATTGGATGTGGGGCGGGCAACTATAGCTTAAAAATGCTTGGTAAAATACCAGATCTAAACTGTACGCTTAATGATTTGAGCTTAGCAATGTTAACGCGCGCAGAACAAAGGGTATCGGCCAACACCAGCGGCAAAATAACTCTTATACAAGATGACATGCGTGCATTAGATTTGCCAGATAATCATTACGACATTATTTTTGCGGCTGCCACTTTTCATCATTTACGTACTGATGCAGACTGGGAGCTTGTGTTTAACAAAGTTTATAAAAGCTTGAAACCTGGTGGTAGTATATGGATTTCGGACTTAATTACTCATGATTCTGATTTAATCAATTCCATTTTCCACCAAAAATATGGCGCATATCTAGAAACACTTGGAGGTAAGGAATACAGCCAAAAGGTATTTGATTATATTGAATATGAAGATACTCCGAGGTCTTTAAATTATCAATTAGCGCTTTTAACTACAGTTGGGTTTACGACCACCGAAATTCTCCACAAAAATTCTTACTTCGCAGCTTTTGGTGGGATAAAGTAAATTAACAGTTTTGTATAGAGATATCACTAAAAACACACAATATTCGGCTGAAATACCATCGCTAAAATGGAATGCGTAATAAACAGCTCTAGCTTACCCTATTTTCATGTAATTTTTATCATGAAAAGCTCGTTAACAAAAATAGAAAATCCGATTTGATTAATGGAATGAGTTTTTGATTTTTTTATAAAAATACTGTTCCTCGTATCGCCAGCTAGCGGAATGGATAGGGGAATCTATGCCCAGACGCGGAGGAAAAAACGATATACACCAAGTCTATTTTACCTCCACAAAAAAAGAGGAATCAGTTCCTCTTAAAATCCTTCAAATTATTTCACGAAAAACCCATAAAGGGCGGGAATGTAACCAGTTCTCCCGCACCGACGGAACAGGCTGTTCAACCGAGGCCTGATTGTCGGCTCTGCGAGCCCAAAGAACCCTTAGCTGTTATATGCAGGCTTTTTACCATTCGTTTATTAAACTGCTGTCAAGTATGATGTATTGAGCAATTATCGTAATTTAGGAGTGTAAAACAATGAAATTTTAATTGGATATTGTCGATTTTTAAATGGTAATATTATGAGCAAAATTAGGGTCCAAGATTTAGACATAACACTTATTAATCAAAAAGGGGAAGATTATATTTCACTTACTGAAATGGTGTCGTCACATGATGATGGGTCAAAATTAATAGAAAGATGGTTAAATAGTAAAAGTACAGTTGATTATTTAGGTGCTTGGGAAAGTATTTATAATTTAGATTTTAATTCCCCTGAATTCAGGGGAATTAGAGAAGATGTTGGTTCTGGTGGTTATTTTCTGTCAGCCAAGAAATGGGTAGCTACTACAAATGCAATAGGTATTACCGCTAAAACTGGAAGATACGGAGGTACATTTGCGCATGTTGATATAGCATTAGAGTTTGCAACTTACATTAGTCCGCTGTTTAAATTATTATTAATTACAGAGTTTAAAAAATATAAAGAACTAGAAACTAAGAACTTAAAATGGGATTTTAGAAGATATATAAGTAAGGTAAATTACAAAATTCAGACAGATGCTGTTAAATCTATTTTAATTCCAATACGGAATTACCCGAAAGAAAAAGAAGCAATTGTATATGCAGAAGAAGCAGATTTACTATATGATGCAATGTTCGGTTACACTTCCAAAGAATGGAGGCAAAATAATCCAGAACTTGCTTTGAAGGGTTTAAACATAAGAGATGTTGCAAACACGCATCAACTAATAATTCTGTCAAATTTAGAAAGTATGAACGCTGTATTAATTAAAAATGGCGTAACTGATATTAAAGACAGATTAATACATTTACGCAGGGAAGCGATTTCACAGCTAACTTCATTAAAGTCTAGTTCAGAATTAGAGCATGAAATAATTGAAAGCCCTAATAAATTATTAAAAGAAAGTGCGAAAATTACAAAACCTACAAAGAAATAAATAACAGTGTCGTTCTAAACGTGATATAGATAAGCTTGCCACCAACTACTAAATATGCGCCATACTATAGCGTATATTTTTCGTTTAAGTTAACCAAATTTATAATTAAGATTCAATTATTCAATAAGCTTTTTACTAAACCGATTTTAGTAAATTATGATAGACATATAATAGACTATTAGAGGCATTCGTTTAAAAGGCACAAAACTTAGAGACAAAAGCTGTATTCTCAAAAAATGGTCGTTTACCATAATGTCCTAATTATTTTACTAGTGTTTAAAATGGCGGAATAGCACTAAAGATTAGCTGCAATTTATGGGTAAAATTCAATTATTCGCCTGTCTTGGTTTACACCCAAATATTGGCTTCTCGTATGGGTATGTGACTATCAAATAATTCAATTTTTATAGTTCGAATCAGAAGAGATTCCACTTAAAATACGCTTCTTGGTTGAATAATTATCACTATTAGAAGAAATTGAAGAAAGGGGAATCTTAAAAAAAGATTTAGCCCAAGCTTTAGAGATTTTGCCTAATAACTTAAGTTTGCTTTTTGCAGGCAAAAAAAATATTTCCGCACAGCTCGCACTAAAAATTGGTAATTCTTTAGGAACTAGCGCCGAGTACTGGTAAGGTATGCAAGCCGCTTTCGATTTACAAAAAGCTAGACTTGAAGAGCGACAGAAACAATACGCATAATGCACACTAGCATACGTCGATTTAAAAACAATTGAAGGTTTCTAGAGAAAAACTCTACAATTATGTCACGGTAGCGAACTGAAGATAACGTTCGTCTCATGTAACTGCATATTTCCAAAAAAACCTTCGTTTTCTGTAACGCCACTGTCTCATTTTGAAACACATTACCAAAAAAGCGCATTTTAACGTAAATTCGCAATTCATTCTAGTTGGCATTGAAAAAAATAATAATAGGAACACGGGGAAGCGACCTTGCTTTATGGCAGGCAAATTATGTAAAAGATCAGCTTTTGGCAATTGGGCACGAAGCAGAATTAAAGATAATTAAAACGCAGGGCGATAAGATTTTAAATCTTCGACTGGATAAATTGGAAGGTAAAGGTTTTTTTACAAAAGAACTGGAAGAGGAACTTTTGCAAGGCACCATAGATTTAGCGGTGCACAGTTTAAAAGATCTGCCAACCCAAAACCCCAACGGGCTTGTAATTGCCGCTATCCCGCAGCGAGAAGAAGCTAAAGAATATTTGCTCATTTTAAAAGATTGCGTAGACATTTCAAAAAAAATGTCGTTAAAAAAGGGCGCAATGGTAGGCACTTCCTCCAATCGTAGAGCCGCACAGCTTTTAGGCTTAAGGCCCGATTTAGAAATTTCTGATCTACGCGGCAATGTCCCGACAAGGATACAGAAATTGAGAGACGAAAATTACGACGCCATTATGTTAGCGAAAGCTGGCGTTAAGCGATTGGGTTTAGACCTGAGCGATTTGCACGTAGAAGAATTAGAAACCTCAGAATTTATTCCTGCACCTGCACAAGGCGCACTCGGAATTCAGATTAGAGAAAGCGATACCGATTTATTTGACGCACTACAACCACTAAATCATGCAGAAACAATAGCCGAGGTAAGCGTAGAACGTAAGGTCTTAAATCTTTTTGAAGGTGGCTGCCACATGCCTTTGGGTTGTTATTGTAAAAAAAACAATGGCAAATACGAAGTATGGACATCGAAAGCAGAAACCGCCGAAGACTTTCCAAAGCGCCTTTTCTTCCGTGCAGATGATACCACGGGATTGGCCGAAAAAATTGTTAAAAAATTTTTAGAAACCACTAAAAATCCAAAGAAAGTATTTATTTCCAGAGAAATTGGCGAACACAGTTATTTTAGACGTGCACTTGCGCAAAGCAATATAGAAATTGAAGGCAGGTCTCTCATCAGAACATTTCCTATTGTTACCGTTTTAGATCATTACATTTTAAGAAATGTAAACTGGATATTTTTTAGCAGCCGCAATGCGGTTACTTATTTCTTTGGGTTGAAACCTTTATTGCCGAAGAAAACACAATTTGGCGTGGTGGGCGCTGGTTCCGAAGATGCGCTTAGGCAAGAAGGGTTTACCGCAGATTTTGTTGGAATAGGAGGCGACATAGACAAAATTGGGGCTGAGTTCGCAAAATTAGCTGTAGGAAAAACTGTTATGTTTCCACGCGCACAAGATAGCTTACAGTCTATACAAAAGGTATTGACTAGCGAAACCAAAGTGGTAGATTTACCCATTTATGAAACGGTTGTAGAAGATGATGTTGAACAAAGCTTTGCAGAAGTGCTTATTTTTACAAGCCCGAGTAATGTAGAGGCATATTTTGCAGATAATTTACTAGAGCCAAATCAACAGGTTATTTCTATAGGTAACTCTACGGCTAAAAAGCTCGACGAAATGAATATTGCTTACACTTTACCCTATTCGCCAGATGAGGTTGGTTTGGCAGAAGCTGTTTTTGCTGTAGAAATTAGCTAAAGTTTAAATTAAAAGGGTGGTTAGTGAAATATGTCTTGTATCCAAAAGAGTCTGTTTCAAAAAATGAATTATTCACAAAATATGTCACATTGAGCTTGTCGAAATGCCCTAATGATAGTTTAAAAGGTTCTTCGACAAGGTCAGAATGACGAATTGATAATTGTGAGACAGTCTCATAGTAAGATTAATAAAATTTACAATGGTACACCGTTTACGTCGATTAAGAAAAAACCCTTTAGTTAGGGAAATGGTTGCAGAAACCAAACTTTCTAAAGATATGTTTGTCTATCCGCACTTTGTAGTTCCCGGTAAAAACGTTTCTACACCCATCAGTTCCATGCCTGGTGTTAGCCACTTTTCTTTAGATGTTTTACAAAAGGAAGTAGAAGAAGGTTTAAAAAAGGGCTTAAACAAAATAATGCTTTTCGGTGTGGGCGATGAAAAAAGCCTGGATGCAAAATCTGCTTTTGATGAAAAATCTATAGTTCCAACAGCTATTAGAGCACTTAAACAGAGCTTTGGAGACGATTTATATTTAATTACCGATGTTTGTGTATGTAGTTATACCACGCACGGGCATTGTGGTATTTTAGAAAACGATTATGTACAAAACGATAAAAGTGTCGAGGTAATTGCTAAAATGGCTTTAGCGCATGCTAAAGCTGGTGCAGATATGTTGGCTCCTTCAGATATGATGGATGGACGTGTAGCAGCGATACGCAAAACACTCGATGAAAATGGTTTTGTGAATGCCGCTATTATGAGTCACGCCACAAAATTCTCCTCCTCCTACTACGGCCCGTTTAGAGAAGCCGCAGATTGCGCCCCAAGTAAGGGAGATAGAAAAGCATATCAAATGGATTTTAGAAACCCTACAGAGGCAGTACGAGAGGCACTTCAAGATGAGCGCGAAGGTGCTGATGTGCTGATGGTTAAACCTGGTTTGGCATATTTAGACATTATTTATCGCTTAAAGCAAAGCACCAATATGCCCATTGCAGTTTATAATGTTTCGGGCGAGTACGCAAAAGTAAAGGCCGCAGCACAAATGGGTTGGTTGGACGAAGAAAAAGTAGTAATGGAGACTATGTATGCCTTTGCAAGAGCAGGAGCAAGCATTATCACTACCTATCATATAAAAGATATTTTAAATAATAATTGGCTTTAAAAAGTTATACGTTTTATGTTATAAGTATTAAGTAACAAAAACAAACACCTTTAAAGTTCGCTAGCTTTTCTGTTTTAGGTTGCAGCGAAATAAACTTAGAACTTAGAACCTATTACTTATAACTTAACGATGTTAGACTCTTTAAAAAAAATATTTAGTGGAAACGAAGCAGATTTCCCCGTAAATACGGGCAGCAAACCTGATATCTCAAGGGAAAAATCGGCTGCCCTGTACGAAAAATCGAAGACCTATTTTCCGGGCGGAGTTAACTCGCCGGTTAGGGCTTTTAAATCGGTGTACGGAACTCCGCTTTTTATAGAAAAAGGAGATGGCTGTTTCATTTGGGATGCGGATGGAAACCAGTTTATAGATTTTTGCAACAGTTGGGGACCATTAATTTTAGGCCATAATAACGCCAAGATTAGAGAAAAGGTAACGGAGACTATGCAAAAAGGCATGAGTTTCGGTGCTCCAACTGTGTTAGAAAATCAGTTGGCTGCACTAATCATCAAGAACAATCGCTTTGTAGAAAAAATAAGGTTTACAAGTTCAGGTACCGAAGCGGTAATGAGTGCTGTTCGCTTGGCCAGAGGGTTTACCGGGCGCGACAAAATTCTAAAATTCGAAGGTTGTTACCATGGCCACAGCGATTCTCTATTGGTAAAAGCTGGCTCTGGCCTTGTTACTTTTGGAGAAACCTCTTCGGCAGGTGTACCTAAATCTTTTGCCGAGGAAACCATTGTGGTTGCGCTTAATGATAAGAATGCCGTTACTCAAGCTTTTGAACAATTTAAAGGTCAAATTGCCGCCGTAATTATAGAGGGAATCCCTGCCAATAACGGCTTAATTATTCAAGATAAAGATTATATTCATTTTTTAAGGGAGATTTGTACCGAGAACAATGCACTATTAATTTTTGATGAGGTAATTACTGGCTTTAGGTTAGGTTTTGAAGGTGCTGCAGAATATTATGACGTAAAACCAGATATTTTAACTTATGGTAAAATTATAGGCGGTGGCTTACCGGTGGGCATGTACGGCGCATCTGCCGAAATTATGGGCCACATTTCTCCAGATGGCGCTGTTTATCAAGCTGGTACTTTATCTGGTAATCCCGTGGCTATGGCGGCTGGAATAGCCACCCTTACAGAATTATTAAAAAGTGGATTTTATAAAGATTTAAATAAGAAGACCGAAGATTTTGCATCAAGTGTACAACGATTTGCAACCGCAAGGAACTATAAATTCAAGGTGTTTTCTGTTGGCTCTATCTTTTGGTTTTCTTTTACTGACAAAGATGCGGTTAAATCGGCAGACGACATAGAAACAACTAGCATGGATAAGTTTAAGGTTTTCCACAACCAACTGTTAAATAGAGGCATTTATTTAGGCCCATCTGGGTACGAGGTAGGTTTTGTATCTGCAGCCCATACCAAAGTTGAGCTAGAGAAAGCAAAGCGTGCAATTTTCGAAAGCTTAGATGTGGCTTTTAAATCTTAATTTTTTTTGACCTTAATATATTCATACCCTTAAAATCATCATGCTGCTTTAATCATACCTGTAAATGAAAAAATCCATCATCATATTTTACTGCCTGCTGCTTTACGCATTGATTCAACTGGTTTCTTGGGGGTCGCTTGTGGTACGTTTAGAGCCGAGCCGGATGACCATGATTATGGGCGAAGGTGCAGTGTTTCTATTTCTGATTGGAATTGGGGCCTTTATCCTCCACGAAGCACTTAAAGGTGAGGCGAAATTGAAAGAGCAACAACAAAATTTTCTGTTATCCGTTACCCACGAGCTAAAATCGCCTTTGGCTTCCATTAAATTATCCTTGCAAACTATTGTTAAGCGGAAATTAGATCCAGAAAGACAAAACTCTTTGCTAAGCAATTCTTTAAAAGACATAGACAGACTCGACGACCTGGTTGAAAATATGTTACTGGCTACAAAAATCGAGAACAAATCTTACAGTTTTCCGAAAGAGACATTTAACTTCTCAGAAATGGTCTACAAAATTACCGATAGGCTGCAAGTTCACTCCTGCGAGATAGAGCAGATTATAGATGCCGATATACAGCCAAATTTGCAGATTGAAGGTGACAGATTTGCATTGTCATCTGTTGTAACAAATTTAATAGAAAATGCCATTAAGTATTCTGACCCTTGCGAGGAAATAAAAGTGATTTTAAAACAGGTTGGGGATAATATTGTATTTAGTGTGGCCGATGTTGGACAAGGTATAATAGATGCCGAAAAAATGCTTATATTCGACAAGTTCTATCGCGTTGGTAACGAAAATGTCAGAAAAGCAAAAGGAACAGGTTTGGGCTTGTTTATTGTTAAAGAGGTTTTACAAAGCCATGATGCAGATATTACTGTAAAAGATAATCTACCTCGCGGAACCATCTTTGAAGTAACGTTTGGTTAAAACAAAAAATTATGTCGCAAAAATTAAGAATATTATTGGTAGAAGACGAAGACCATTTGTTAGATGCCATAAAGCTAAACCTAGAGCTAGAGGGTTATAAAGTGCATGCTGTAAAAAACGGCAAAACCGCTTTAAAAATCTTTAAAGAAGAGCGCTTTAACCTGATTATATTAGATGTTATGCTGCCAGAAATGGATGGCTTTCAGGTTTGCGAAACCATTCGTTTAGAAAATAACGAAGTGCCAATTATGTTTTTAACTGCCAAAAACACTTCCGAGGATCGCGTGTTAGGTCTTAAAAAGGGTGCAGATGATTATTTGGTTAAGCCATTTAATTTAGAGGAATTGATTTTGCGCGTTGGTATTTTGGTAAAGCGAAGCTTAAAACCAGATGATTTAAAAGAACTTAACTCTTATAAAATTGGCGATAAAACCATCTATTTTAATTCTTTTGAATTAAAGAATGATGATGGCACCATTACTCCTTTAACTAAGAAGGAAACCATGTTGCTTAAATTGCTCATCGAACGAAAAAACGAGGCCGTATCTCGCGAGCAGATTTTAGAAACCGTTTGGAACTATGATGTTTATCCATCTACCAGAACGATTGATAATTTTATTTTAACTTTCCGTAAATATTTCGAGCCAGATCAAAAAAACCCAGTTTACTTCCATTCTATTAGGGGTGTTGGGTATAAATTCACTGATGTAAATTAATGTTTAACAGTAAGGGCAGATTTGCTTTAATGGCCGTTTTTGGCCTATCTGCTGTGGTATGTTTTTTCTACGATCAATTGCAGCTTGGGTTATTGTCTATATTGCTGTTTTGCTTTGTGCTTTGGAGTCATTTTAAACATGGCTCTATATTAATGGCGTCTAAGTATTTTAAAAACAACGATTTTTCTAAAGCAAGAAAATTTTTAGCAGAGACAAAAAACCCAGAGCGCCTTGCGAAAAGCAGACGT
The DNA here is from genome assembly GCF_040547165.1 of Pedobacter sp. UYP30. Taxonomy (NCBI): domain Bacteria; kingdom Pseudomonadati; phylum Bacteroidota; class Sphingobacteriia; order Sphingobacteriales; family Sphingobacteriaceae; genus Pedobacter; species Pedobacter sp. UYP30. Next base: position 176,045 of record NZ_JBEPPD010000005.1, read on the forward strand.
GGATATTATGAGTTTATGCAAGGAAACATGGCCTTGAGAGACGAAGATTATAACCAGGCAGAGTATCATTTTCAGATCGCTAGTCGGTTTACAGTAGGCGGAAGAAACGAAAAATCTTATGTCCTCATCCATCTGGCTAATTTGGCGCTACGAAAAAAAGACACCGTTAGGGCGGCCGCTTATGCAGAAAAAGCCAAAGAATTATCCAAAAGCAATCGATCGAAAGAAATTATCAATAAAATAGAAAAAGAAATTAAGAAAATAGAAGCTAGTGCATAGCTGGCGCTGGCTGCTAAAACCATTTTATCCTCATGATTAACAATTTATTTTTAGACGCGGCATTTTCAAAACAGACGGAGCGCCCACCAGTTTGGATGATGAGACAAGCAGGTAGATTTATGCCAGAATATTGGGAAATAAAGAATAAATATTCTTTTTTAGAAATGTGCAAAACGCCAGAAATTGCTGCTGATGTGACCATGTTGCCCGTTAATTTGTTAAATGTAGATGCTGCAATATTGTTTTGCGATATTTTGGTAACTGGCGAAGCAATGGGCGGCGATTTAAGCTTTACTCAAGGTATAGGCCCCAGATTTGCAAACCCAGTGCGTACCGAAGCAGATATAGCGAAACTAAATGTAGATTGTTTGGATGAACTTCAATATGTGGCAGATGCAATTATAGAGATTCAGAAACGCTTAGATAAAAAGATTCCCCTTATTGGCTTCGCAGGCGCTCCCTTTACGGTAATGAGCTATTTGGTTGAAGGCGGATCTTCTAAAGATTTTAAGCTAACTAAGTTGATGCTGCATAACCAGCCAAAATTAGCGCATGCATTGCTCTCTAAAATCGCCACGGTGACTGCCAATTACCTTAACCTGCAAATTGCTGCCGGCGTAAATGCCGTGCAAATTTTTGATAGTTGGGCGCAAAGTTTATCTTGGGATGACTACAAGGAATTTTCGCACAGATACATTCAAGAAATAATTTCAAAATTAAATAGAAAAGATATTCCTGTTATTTCGTTTTGTAAAGGAAGTTCTGTATTTGCGCCAATTATGGCAGAAGCAAAGCCAGATGTGATTTCTGTAGATTGGAATGCAGATTTATTAAACATAAAAAATGCGCTTCCAACACAGATAGCCGTACAAGGAAATTTAGACCCTCATATTTTGTATGCAGATAAGCCGGTGATTAAGGCACATATTCATAAATTATTTGAGCGCATGCGCGGCACCAATGGATTTATTTTTAATCTAGGTCATGGCATTATGCCCGATATTCCTTTTGACAATGTGAAATATGCTTTTGAGGTGGTAAGGAAATTTAAGTATTAATGCGAATAACTTACCTCGATTTGATTATATTAGCTTAATTTAATAAAATTAATATGACAGTTATATCGTTAAAAGACGAAGATAATTTACCGATAAAAAAGGTAATTAAAGCCGTCAATAAAAAAATGAATGACGTTATTCGTGTAGTGGATGCATTGAATTTAGGACGTACTGTTGTCAAAGCTGATGGCGTTTACAGAACTTTTAATGATGGTGGTTCAGTTAAAATTTCAGAAGGGAATTTTACCAAGAGAAAAGTTGCGGCCAAAAAGATCAAATTATTTTAAGGATGGCCGTTAAGCCTAAATTACGAATTTTTGCCGGGCCCAATGGTTCGGGTAAAACTACGCTCTACAATTCCATAAAACCTATTTATTTTTCTACCCAGCTATTTGTAAACGCCGATAATTTAGAGGTCGATTTCAAGAGAAATAACTATTTAAATCTTTCTGATTTTGACATATCCTGCACAAATTTAGAATTCGAAAATTTTTATAAAGCAAGTGGGTTATATTTAAAAGCATGTTTTAATTATAATAGCTGGAATTTGGTTGTTAAAGACAATGTAATTGTTAGAGATGTAAAGACTGATGTAACTTATAATTCTTATCATTTTGCCATAATTGCCGATTTTATTCGCTATAAGTTAATTGGAGATAAGAAATCCTTTTCCTTTGAAACTGTATTTTCTCACCCATCAAAGCTAGAACTCATTGAGTTCGCTCACCAAAATAATTATAAAGTTTATCTATACTTTATCGGCACAGAAACCCCAATAATGAACTTAGAAAGAGTAAGTGATAGGGTGAAAAAAGGTGGCCATTCCGTTGATAGCGAAAAAATTGAAAAACGGTATTTTCTTACAATGGACTTATTAATGAATATGTTAAAAGCCGCCGACGAGACCTATCTTTGGGATAATTCTCAAATTAAGCATAATTTTTTGGGTTGTGTTAAAGATGGAACGTTAAATCTAGAATCTCTGGAAATTCCAAGTTGGGTTGATACTTACGTCTTGAAAAAATTTAAATAATGACGGATTACCTATCCCCATATTATTACTACATCCAGTCTGTTCACATTATTTTTGTGGTAAGTTGGATGGCGGGCTTGTTTTACAGCGTTCGGCTATTTATCTATCATACAGAAGCTAATGATAGACCTGAAGTGGAACGGGTTATTCTTCAAACTGAGTTTGAGAAAATAGAAGCACGGCTTTGGAACATCATTGCCACGCCTGCAATGATTTTAACAATAGCTGCGGGTGTAACCATGATATTTGTCAATCCAGCGCTATTAAAGATGCCTTGGCTACATGTAAAGCTTGGTTTTGTGGTGTTGTTAATTGCTTATCACTTTATTTGCCAACGCATTATGCGACAGCTAAAACGGGGAATTTTTACGCTAAGCTCTTTCCAGCTTAGACTTTGGAATGAGGTTGCCACAATTTTATTAGTTGCCATAGTGTTTACCGTAGTGCTAAAAAGCGCGGTAGATTGGCTTTATGGCCTTGCTGGGCTAATTATATTTTCTATGGTGATTATGACATTCGTAAAACTATACAAGAAATATCGCGAGAAAAGCAAAGATTAAACTTGTACACAAGTCAGTTTTTGTGACAAATCCCTTTTAACCGAAATCTTTCAACCCCAACCTTAAATTCGGCTTCAACCTTAAATCAGTCTATCTTTTACCACTAAGGTATTGGCAATAAGATCATGAAAGCACTGGTTTTTTTTATTTAGAAAACTATAGAAATAGCCAAACATAAAGGGTAAAACAGAAATGATTTTACTAAAATTACGCAGCAAAGAGTTGCCGAGGAAAAGTTTGGTGCCCGCCAAATCTGTTACTTTAATACCAACCAATCTTTTCCCTAAGGTAGCTTGAGTTTTTCCAGCTTCAACAAAACTACCGTAAACTAGCTTGACGATAAAAATAAGCGCAAGCGGTGCCGTAAATACCATAATGCGTTGGTCTTTCCCTTCTATAAAGATAAAGCTGATTAAAATTAAGACTGCGTAGAAAATAAAAATAACGAAATGATCTATCACAGAAGCAAGCAACCTCAAATCGAAACTTGCATAGTACTGCGGTGCTGTTTTCTGTTGGACGAAGCCAAATAGCGTTCTAAGTTCGGGGAAATCATGCGCCTGCTTAAAATCATCCATTCCAGGTTTCCGCACAAAGGTCTCTGGATTAATTACTAAATCTTTGAGCTGAGAAAACAAGAAAGGCCCTGTTGGTTTGCCTTTAATAACAATTAAGTACTTATCTGTTTCAGGATTCATTGCAATTGCATCAACAACTTTATCTTTATAAATTAACACATTGAAGGTACGAAAATTAAAAAAAATAATCGACGTCTTAGTTTTCGTCTACGCTAATTTAAACTATTGATTTCTGTAGGATTCAACACAAAATTACCCCTAATTTCTTGGTGGGTTGAAACCTACCATTATTAATTGGGCCGCTGCAAAGCTTAACAGAATCTAATTTAAATCTAATTCTTTATCAACTAAAGGCCTGCCCTATTTGGCTAGAATAACGACTTTTCGCACCTCTCTTTCCTAGACCTTGACTCAACCTAAATCTCAACCTAGGCCTCAACCTCAATATCTATCAACCTCAAAGCTGCTTAAACCACCATCTAGCTTTATAAATATTTTTTTGGTTGAGGAATTATAATTGGAAGTTTGGTAAACCCCGTCGCCTATTTTATCAAAACCATTAAAATCTTTGGAAGAAAGGCCCGTTTTTGCAGTAATTCTACAGCCAACAGTTTGTGGTACTTCTATTTTAATATCGGCTACGCCCGATTTTACCACCACGTCTGCAATGGGCAACAACGCCCCAAATTTAAGTTTTAAGGCAGATGCACCACCATTAAAGGTAAAAGTCCTGACTTTAAAATGCTCAAAATCGAAGTCAGATTCGCCTGCACCAAGCTTCATATCAACAGTCCATATAGAAGACTTATTCAATCTAAAATCAACGTTGTTACCACCCTCGCCAAAGTTAAATTTGTTGTTTTTATCCAACATTTTAAAATTTAGCACGGTAAGCGAATCCGTAATCATTTTATTGAGTGAAAAATTACTCCTCTTGTTCTTTACTTTCGCATCGAACAAAGCTGTTGTTTCTCCGTCTAGGTTAAACGAGATTCCTCCGCCAGAAATGTTTAGAACTGTTTCTTTTGTAGAATCTGCAGGAACCATTGGCTCAGAAAAACTCAATTGATTTGCTGAGCTTAGAGTATCATCGGAATTGCCTTCATCATCCCAATTAAAGCTTAAAGCGTCATCATTATTTTTAAGGTTTAAATGTTTGGTAAAGTTATCCGAATAATCAGACGGCTGTTGCCCCCTAAAAAACAGAAAGCTAAGTGTAGCAACCAACAACACCAAAGAAATAATTTGCCCAGTGTTAGAATTACTTTTGTTAAATAGTATGTTTACTCCGAATATAATGAGCAGCATAGGCCAGAAGCGCCAAATATTTCCCCAATAAAAGTTAATTACGTTGAAGTTTTGGAGCAATAAAACGCCGCCAATAAACAAAAGTAAAATTCCCCAAATTAATCTATTAAGTCTCATGGCGTTTATTTTAAAGGGTTTTCAGTGTTTGTGGTAGATTTCAAAGAATCGTCAGTTGTGTCGGCTACAGTCGGCATTTCTTCTTCTGTAGCATTAGTTTGACCCTCAGCTTGAGGGTTGGCTGGCGCCTCTTGATTTGAAAAAGGAGCAGTTTGTTGATTTTGCCATGCTGCCCAATCGCTCTTTCTACGAGATTTTGCAATAATGCTTACCCCGATGGCTATAAGCACGATTGGTGCTAGGTTCCTCAACCGGAAAAAATCGGGGATTAAATCAAATTGCCTTAGCATAAAAAAGCATCCAAAAACCACTAAAACCAAACCTAAAACAGTACGTGCGGTATTATTTGGCTTCGGGAAATTCGAGAAATCCGTCTGAGTTTCAAAAGGCTTCTTTTCTTGCGGGTCATTTACTGGTTGCGTCCAGTTTGGAGTTGCTTGCGGGCCAGCTTCGAAAGGATTTGGATTTCCAAAACCCGCAGCACCAGGATTGTTTTTAAAGTAGTCGTTAAATTTAGAAAACTTAACAGCGGGATCACTATTCACAGGTACAATAATCCACATTACAATATAGGCTACAAGCCCCAAGCCTGCCATAAAAATGGCAGAAAGCACAAACAACAAACGCACTATGGTAATTTCTACCTGCATATAATCTGCTAGGCCAGACGCAACTCCTGCAATCATTTTGTCGTGTTCGTTTCTAAAAAGCCTTTTCTCAATCATGTCTTTTATTTCATTTAGTAAAATATATTAGTCTAACTAGCCTATCTCACATCTAATCAACTAAGTAAAATCTAGCGGCGTTATTAGCACCTCGTCTACATTTGCACCTGCGCTTAAATTTAAAATCACGTAAACTAACTCTGCAATGTCCCCTGGCAACACAAATTTTTCTTTCGGCAATTCTGTGTCTTTCCAAGAAGCGGTTAATGTAGGGCCTGGCAAAAAAGCTGTCACCTTAACTCGGCTCGGTGCTAATTCTGCTCGCAATATATTGTTAAGACTTAGCATCGCTGCTTTTGTTACACTATAGCTCCCCGCATCCATTGCTATGTTCTTGCTGGCTACAGAGCAGATGTTAAATATGTGGCCGTTCTTCACCGCTGCCATTTGCTTTCCAAAAAATTTAGAAAAGTAATACGCAGCATTTACATTTATCTCTTGTTGATGTAGAAAATTCTCATTAGGTTCTTCCAAAATACTACCGGGTAAAAAAACACCCATGTTATTTACCAGTACATTAATTGTTCCGAACTCTGGCGCAGCTAAATTAAAAAACCTTTCAATCTGATCAGGTTTAGAACCATCTAGCTGAAAGTGGAAGACTTTGTTGCCATATACACTTAGCTCTTGTGCCGTCTTTTCTAGATCGGCAGCATTTCGCGCAATAAGCACAAGGTCATAATTATGTTGAGCTAACTTTTCGGCAATAGCCCTTCCTATCCCTTTGGTAGACCCAGTAATTAAAGCAATCATTTTTTATGGTTTAATATTTGTTAACAAAAAACAATATTTATTTCCGAAACACCAATTATTTTGACAAAACATAAGTCACTAATTTTATTTGTTGTTTCTTTGTATTACCAATTAGAAGTTATAAATTAAACCCATATATATACGAAATGAATTTTACCAATTTCGGCAAGTACCTTCTACTTCTAAAATCAGTATTTAGAAAGCCAGAAAAACTAAAAATATATCTTAAAGAAATAGCGAAACAGATGGATTATGTTGGCGTTGGTTCTTTAGGCCTTATTGCAATCATCTCTACTTTTATTGGAGCGGTAATGACCTTGCAGATTGCTTTTCAGCTAGTAAGTGATTTCATTCCAAAAACTATTATTGGATCCGTAAATAGAGACTCTAGTATTTTAGAACTCAGCCCTACAATTAGTGCCATTGTGCTTGCGGGGAAAATTGGCTCTGCCATCTCATCTGAAATTGGATCTATGCGTGTTACCGAACAAATAGATGCCTTAGAAATTATGGGGATAAATGCACCGGGATATCTTATTTTACCAAAAATAATTTCTGGCATTACCATGGTCCCCGTGCTTGTTATCATGTCGATGTTTTTAAGTATTCTTGGCGGCTATCTTGGAGGAACTTTATCGGGAGCTGTTACGCCATCAGATTACATACTCGGCATAACTACTGGTTTTAATCCTTATACTATTGTAGTAGCTTTAACAAAAGCGTTTGTTTTTGGTTTTATCATTACATCGGTACCTGCTTACGAAGGTTTTTATGTTAAAGGCGGGGCTTTAGAAGTTTCGCAAGCAAGTACTAGAGCTGTAGTAATTAGCTGTATCTCTATTTTGGTTTGTGATTATTTAGTAACTCAACTTTTATTATAATGATTGAAGTAACAGATATTGATAAGTCTTTTGGAGACAATGATGTGTTGAAGGACATCTCAGCTACTTTTGATGCTGGGGTTACAAACTTAATAATTGGTGCTTCTGGGTCTGGGAAATCTACTCTATTAAAGTGTATGGTTGGCTTGCAAAAACCAGATAAAGGTTCGGTGGTGTATGATGGCAGAGAGTTTACCATTATGGATTATGGAGAGAAGATTGAGATTAGGAAAGAGATAGGAATGTTGTTTCAAGGTTCTGCCCTGTTTGATAGTATGACGGTTGAGGACAATATTATGTTCCCCTTAAATATGTTTACTGACCAATCTCGTGAGGAAAAACTAGACCGGGTTAACTTTTGCTTAAAAAGGGTAAACCTTGCAGATACCAACAAGCTTTTTCCGGCAGAACTTTCTGGCGGTATGATGAAACGTGTTGGAATTGCAAGAGCAATTGCCATGAATCCAAAATATTTATTTTGCGATGAGCCCAACTCGGGCTTAGACCCCAAAACCTCTATTGTTATTGATGAGTTGATTAAAGAGATAACAGAAGAGTACAATACCACAACCATTGTGGTTACCCACGATATGAATTCGGTAATGGGTATTGGAGACTATATTTTATTTTTGCACAATGGCGTAAAATTTTGGGAAGGAAGTAATAAAGAGATTGCAAATACCGATATTAAAGAGTTGAACGATTTTGTATTCGCTAGTCGATTTATGAAAGCTGCAAAAGGAAAACTTTAAACAATACAGGGGTAAAGCCATACCCATCTCGAGAAATAATTTTACAAATTTAATTTTCTCTTGATAAAATTTACATAAATACATGATAGAACTAGTTGCGCCAAGCCATTGGAAAGATTATGAACTGATAGATTGTGGAGATTTCGAAAAGCTAGAACGTTTTGGAGACCACATACTTATTAGACCTGAGCCGCAAGCGGTTTGGAAAAAAGCACTTTCAGAACAAGAATGGAAAAAAAAGGCAAATGTAATTTTTAAAGGCAGGTCTGCAACTTCTGGCGAATGGTTAAAAAAAAATGACTCTATCTCTGATAGATGGCATGTTAGCTATGATAATGCAGACGTATCTATAAAGTTTAGGCTCGGCTTAACCTCTTTTAAGCACGTTGGCATCTTTCCAGAACAAGCTGTAAATTGGGATTTCATTTCATCTTCGCTCAAAAAATTTAAAAACCCAAATCCCAAGGTATTAAACCTGTTTGCCTACACAGGTGGCGCATCTTTGGTTGCGCGAGCCGCGGGTGCAGAAACCACCCACGTAGACTCTATAAAACAAGTAATTACTTGGGCAAACGAAAATCAAGAATTATCTGGGCTGAAAGACATTCGTTGGATGCTAGAAGATGCCCTTAAATTTGTAAAAAAGGAAATAAAACGCGGCAAAAAATACAACGGTATTATTTTAGATCCGCCAGCTTACGGCCATGGGCCAAATGGCGAAAAGTGGAAATTAGAAAACCATATTCAAGAAATGATGAAAGAGGTGGTGCAACTGCTAGATGAGGAAGAACACTTTCTAATCTTAAACACCTATTCTTTAGGATTCTCGTCGGTTATTGTAGAAAATTTAATAAAAACCTCGTATCCACAAGTAAAAAACCTTTCAACAGGAGAACTTTATCTGCAAGCAACTTCTGGCATCAAGTTGCCTTTGGGCGTTTTCGGAAAGTTTTGTAATGTTTAAATGTTGATTACTTTATTTTTGCCGATCGACAAACTCCTGTATCTTTCCAGCAAAATCAGATTCGGAAAAACTGCTTAAAAATCAATCCTACTTATTATGAAAATTCCTAAATTAACGGGAGTAGTCCTGTTAACTTTTCTTACCGTTACTTTTTTTACAAGTTGCAACTCTGACGGGCAGAGCAAAACAGGCAGTAAAACGCTTAAAGATTCTACTAAAAAAGATTCGGTCAGCTCGGTAAGCACCATGAACCCTGTAGATCACAAAGTTTATGATTCAATGATGTTGAAGTTAGCCAATGGCGATACAACAGGGAAATGGCCCGTAAAAAACACTCCGTATCCACTAGCTGGCGCCATACTTCCATTTAAACGTGTAATAGCTTATTATGGCAACCTTCACTCAAAAAAAATGGGCGCTTTGGGCGAATATGCCCCGAAAGAAATGTGGCGCCGCCTGCACATAGAAACAAAACATTGGGAAAAGGCAGACCCTTCTACCCCGGTACAACCTGCTTTGCATTACATTGCAGCGGTTGCAAGCGGTACGCCAGGTAGAGATGGAAAATACATTAACCGAATGGCAAACAAACAAATAGATTCTGTCATTACCATATCTAAAATGTATCCCGGAACCATCGTTTTTCTAGATTTACAAGTATCGCTAAGTACATTAAAGAACGAGCTTCCTCATATAGAGAAATATTTAGAAATGCCATTTGTACATTTGGGTATAGACCCAGAGTTTTCTATGAAAGACGGAAGTTTACCCGGAAAAAAAATAGGAACTTATGATGCGGCAGACATTAATTATGTTACTCAATACCTGGCTAATATTGTAAAGAAATACAATTTGCCTCCAAAAATTCTTACGATGCACAGGTTTACAAAAAAAATGGTGACCAACTATAAAAACATAAAGTTACACCCCGAAGTACAGGTAGTAATGCACATGGATGGATGGGGAGAGCCAGATCTAAAATTTGGCACTTACCGTTATTTCATCCAAAATGAGCCAGTACAGTTTACTGGGTTTAAGCTCTTTTATAAAAATGACATTAAAAAGGCTCCTCATAGGATGCTAACGCCAGAAGAACTACTTAAGCTTACTCCAAAACCAATTTACATTCAATACCAATAGTTAAGAGTTCTAATAAAAACACTGTCCCCAAAAAGTTAAAAAACTATTTGGGGACTTTTTTTTAACAAAACATCTTCCAATTTCGGCATGCAACAAAGCCTAGTAAAGTTGTTGTTGCACCAAGATAATTGCCCTTGCTATGTTGGAGACAAGAAAAAAGATAACGCCGATTAAACACTAAATTTTGAGCAAAAATAAATAGACGAAAACCTTCCGACATAAAAATCCGTTAGTACAACATGCAAAAAGCAACATTTGGCGGAGGATGCTTTTGGTGTACCGAAGCTGTTTTTCAAAACGTTAATGGGGTAGAAACTGTCGTTTCTGGCTATATGGGCGGCACGACCAAACATCCAACTTATATGGAGGTTTGCAACGGCGATAGCGGCCATGCAGAAATCATCCAACTTACCTTCGATGAGGCTAAAGTTGGTTTTGGAGAATTATTGTTGGTTTTTTTCAAAACACACGATCCTACTACTCTAAACAGACAGGGCAACGATGTTGGAACACAATATCGGTCGGTGGTTTTTTACGAGATTGAGGAACAAAAACAACAAACGACGCAAATGATAGCTAAACTAACGGCAGAGAAAGTTTACGACAAACCAATCATCACAGAACTAGCTCCAATTTCTCAATTTTACGAGGCAGAAGACTATCATCAAAATTATTTCAATCAAAACAAAAACAAACCTTATTGCGCTTTCGTCATTCAGCCCAAGTTAGATAAGTTTTCGTCAGATTTTAAGGAAAAAATTAAGCCAGGAATGGAGCATCACTAAACAGCTTTTTAATCGACAAAATAAAAACCCTTAAAATTATTTTACCGAATTTATTTGCTAATCTCATTTTTTATATTTTACTTTGAAATTCAAAGTTCTTTTAAAAATGAAAGAAGAAGATGTTTATGCAGAGCTTAGCTCTATCAGAAATTTGATGGAACGTTCGACCAAGTTTATTTCCCTGACGGGATTATCTGGTATAATGGCTGGAGTTTATGCCCTTGTCGGAGCTTTTTTTGCCTACAAGATGGTCTACCCTGCTACTGGAGGTTTGAAATATCGTGATTATTATGTTAATGATTCTGCTATCCTTTTTTCACTATTTGGCATTGCAGCAGCTGTTTTAATTTTATCCATCGCTACCGGAATATGGCTTACCATTAGGCAAGCAAATAAAAAAGGCGAACGTTTTTGGAATCCTGTTAGTAAAAGGTTGCTTGCTAACCTCGCTATACCATTATTTACCGGAGGTTTATTTATCTTGATATTAATTTACCAAGGTGCTTTTGGAATGGTAGCTTCCTCCAGCTTAATTTTTTATGGTTTATCTCTAATTGCGGGGAGCCAATATACCTTTACTGATGTGAAATGGCTAGGCTTCTGCGAAATTGGTTTGGGATTATCGGCAGCAGCTTTTCCAGGGTATGGCATTGTTTTTTGGACGATAGGATTTGGCTTATTGCATATTGTTTATGGAACCATCATGCACTTTAAATATAAGCAGTGAAGATATTTGAGCATTTTGATAAGGCTTTTGAAAACCGGTTACGGTTACACATTATGAGCGTGTTGGTTGCAAATGATCATTACGATTTTAATGCGTTAAAAGAACTGTTAGATGTAACCGACGGCAATCTTGCCTCGCATTTAAAAGCATTAGAGAAAGAACAATACATCATGGTAAATAAGAGTTTCATCGGGCGAAAGCCAAATACACAATATAGTGCTTCTAATTTGGGTAGACAAGCTTTTAAAAAACATTTAGAAGCTCTTGAAAATTTAATCAAACAACAAAAATAATTTTTTTTAATCATTTACTTTGAAATACAAAGTACTTTTAAATAACAAAAAAATGGATACACAAGAACAACAACAACAACCTGTTAATGGATTTGCCAAATGGTTTGGCGAATCGGTATTGGTTAAATTACTCCTTATTGGGCTGCTTACGCTAATTTTATTGATACCGTCTTCGTTAATTCAAAATTTAATTCATGAAAGACAAACGAGGCAGGAAGAAGTGACTTCAGAAATTTCTGACAAATGGGGCGACCAGCAATTAGTTGAAGGGCCGGTAATGGTTCTTCCTTATAAAAAATTCATTAACGATAAAGACCCCAAGGGTAAAATAACGACAAAAGAGGTAATAACCAACGTGTATATATTACCAGAGCAGCTAAATATGGAAAGCAAGGTTGTGCCCCAAATAAGACATAGAGGTATTTTTGACGCCGTAGTTTATGATACAAAAGTAAGCGTAAGTGGAAAATTTAGCGAGTTGGAATTAGAAAAATCTGGCATAAACCCTAACATGATCCAATGGGACAAAGCAAAAATTGTTATTGGATTAAGCGATCTAAAAGGAATGAAAAATAATCCTAACTTAAAATTAGGCGGCATAAACTATCAAGTAGAACCAGACTTTACGTCGGTGAAATTATTTTCGAACAACCTAATTGCGTTGCCCGATCTAAGCGCAAGTAAATCTACTTCGTTAAACTTTGGTTTTGATTTAGAATTAAGGGGAAGCAAGGAACTTAATTTCTTGCCATTAGGAAAGAGTACCAAAGTTCATGTTTCTGGCAATTGGAATAACCCTAGTTTTACGGGTAGATATTTGCCTGAAAACCCAGATATAACAAACAGCAACTTTACCGCCAATTGGAAAATACCCTATTTCAACCGTCCGTTTCCGCAACAGTGGGAAGAGGCTAATACCAGCTTAATTTCGAAAAGTGCAGATGCGTCTTTTGGTGTTAAATTTATGCTCTCGATTGACCAATACCAAAAAACAATGCGTACCGCTAAATATGGGATACTAATTGTCCTTTTAACGTTCATCTCTCTATTTTTTACGGAGCTGTTGAACAAGAAAAAAGTGCACCTCTTACAATATGTACTCATTGGTGCGGCCATGATTATTTACTACGCTTTGCTATTGTCTTTTAGCGAGCAGGTTGGATTTAATATTGCTTATTTAATTGCTTCTGTTGCCACCATTGCGCTGATAAGTGTGTTTATTGCATCGGTGTTAAAAAACAAGAAAGCTGCGCTGATATTCGCAGTCATACTCAGCATATTTTATGGCTTTATTTTCGTCATTATTCAGCTTCAAGATTTGGCACTTCTGTGCGGAAGTATTGGTCTTTTTATAATTATTGCGGCAATGATGTTCTTATCGTCTAAAATAGATTGGAATAAAAGAATAATTAGTCAGGAGCAATAAAAGAGTATAGAGAGGCTCGCCCTCAATACCATAAGTTGAAATAAACAGCCTGTCAATCTGAGCCTCTCGAAGACCCTAAGCTACCTGAAAACCCAATAAAATCGCCCTTCGACTACTTGTCCCGACCCTTCGACAAGCTCAGGATGACACCATTGTTAGAGTTTCTGCTTAGGTTAATCACATTGGGGGCTCTCTTTATAAAATTTAAATCACCTTTCAACAATTAAGTATCAATTCAAATTCGGCCCAAAATGCTAGAGAAAAATAAAGTTAAAGTTTTAAATAAAATCAAATTCTGCGTATTGATTATCATTATTGGTTTGATAATAAGTGGCATTACCGCATTCCCAATACAAACTGAACTTAAAGAGCTAAGCAAATTGGATTTAGGCTTTTTGAACGCTTGGATAAAAACTGTCTATCAATCTGTTAGAAGTACAAATGTAGCTTACCCTTGGCTAGCATACGGAACCGATTGGTTTGCCTTTGCGCATATTTTATTAGCCATTTTATTTTATGGCCCTTTAAAAAATCCAGTAAAAAACGTTTGGGTTATCGATTTTGGGATAATCTCTTGTATCGGCATTATCCCCTTAGCATTAATTGCAGAATCCATAAGGGAAATACCTTTTTACTGGCAACTGGTAGATTGCTCTTTTGGTTTGCTTGCCATCATTCCTCTATTGTATGTTAAACGATTAATTGGGCTATTATTAAAACCGACTAAATCATGTTAAAATTTAACATCAACTACTTTTTACTGGCTATTGCACTATTTATAATCGAGTTTTTAATAGCCATTTACGCCCAAGATGATATTATCAGGCCATTTATTGGCGATTTGTTAGTGGTTATCCTTTTATATTGCCTTGTAAAGAGTTTCATTAAAGCACGCAACACATCAATAGCGGTTGCCGTTTTATTATGCTCTTATGCAGTAGAAATCTTACAGTATTTTCATATTGTTAACTTGTTGGGCTTAGACAAAATAAAATGGGCAACCATTTTAATAGGCACTTCTTTTGCTTGGATGGATTTATTGATGTACACCTTGGGCATCATGCTAGTCCTAGTGACAGAATACTTCAAGCATCGTGCTTATAGTTCGAAATTAAAACATTCAGAAACACATATATTCATTTAAAAATGAGCGGTTTTGTAGAAAAAAATCATATAATCAGAAAAGTTTGGGGCAATGGAGATACGATTCTATTTATTTTTGCTGGCGCCTCGGCAGAATTTGCACTTAACAAAGCTGTAGATTGGCTTTACTTTACTGGTAAACTGCCAAAAGACCCTTTGGGCAGACTATTTTCTACAGTTGCTTACGCTAGAAAAATAATTTTTTCGGAAAACTCTGTCGCAATAAAAGCTATACATCAAATTACAGAGATACATAAAGGTGTAGAAAAAGCAAGAGCGGCAGAAATCCCCGATTGGGCTTATAGAGATGTTTTATATATGCTGATTGATTATTCTATCAGGGCGTTTGAAATAATAGAATACGGCCTTTCTGAAAAAGAGAAAGTAGCAATTTTTGAAGTATTTAAACGCGTAGGTTTAGAAATGGGGATTAAAGATCTACCCATTGATTATGTGAATTGGCTTGTTGATAGAGAAAAGCACTCAAAAAAAGATTTGATAAAAAGCAAGTATTCCAAGCACCTCTACAAACAATACCGCATTCGTTTAGGCTTAATTAGGTTTTTATTCTTAAAACAAGCTCAATTGATGATTCTACCAAAAGAAGTTATTTGGCTATTAGGTTTTAAAAAAATCTTATGGCTTTCGCCAATCATTAAGGTATATAAATGGAGTAAGAAAATGAAAATAAACAATGTAATAAGAAATAGTATTTTGCCAGCACAATACAAGCAGCAGATTCTAGACTTAGATAGGTTTTAAAACCAATTGATTCTTTATATAATTTAGCTTATACGCTCCTGTTGAATAAAATCGTCCAGCTCCTCTCCTTTCGTTAAACCCAATTTTTGTTTAATTCTGTAGCGCGCCATCCGCACGCTTTTTGGTTCTACATGCAGCAATAAAGCAATTTGTTTGGTGGAAAGTTTCATATAGATGTAGGCGCAATATTTTAAATCCAGCTGACTCAGCTTCTCTACTGCCTTGCGCTGTAATAGACCAAAAAACTCTGGATTTACCTCCTTAAATTCAGATTTGATATTTTCGAAATCCTCGTCAACCCGCATTTCTTCATTAATAATTTTTTCTAACAGACCTGCCGCCGACCCATTTCCTAAGCTAGCGTTAAGCTTTTCCTTTAAGTTTCCTAAAAGCTGGTTTTTATGCTCTATTTGTAGAACTCCTGCCATCAATTCTTTCTGCAATTGTTCTTTCTGGCTGGTCATTAGCTTTTGCTCTGCCTGCAATCGCGCAGCTTCTTCTGTTTTTAACCTAGATTGTAGCTCAGCCTCTTGTTTTTCTAATGTAAGTCTATCAGCCTCTTTCTGTTTTAGTTGCGCCAACAGATTCGCATCGTCTTTTTCTTGCTTGAGCAATTTTTCTCTCTGAAGTGAGTATTTCAATCGAAAATTATAAGCCGTAAACAAAAATATCAAACTTAATACCGCAGCAGCAGAAATTCCTGTGTATAAATAGGTTTGCTTTTTTTGAAAAGAATTTTTCTGTTGTAGCAACGAGAGCTCTTTGTTCTTCTTTTCACTTTGGTAACGGGCATCCAACTGTTGGATAGTGGCAAACTGCTTAGCATCAAACTCTTTCTGATAAAACTCGAGATAGCGTTTGTAGTATTTTAATGCCGAAACATTATCGCCCTTTTTTTCCATAAGTTCTGAAAGCGATTGATAAAGATCTACCAAGAGGTAATAGTTTGGTGGATCAATTGCCTCAACCACTTGCATTTCCTTTTGTAAAGCATCTTCTGCCTTGTCTAACGCCCCATTTCGAATGTTTAACTTACTTATAATCTGGTAAGAATTTGCTTGCATTGCCTTATTGCCACTTTTTAATGAAACCTCTAAGGCAAGGTTTACCTGATTTAAAATAGAATCTTTATACCAAGGCGGATAATAATCTAAATAAATGTCTGCGATGTTCAATGCAGACAAAGCCACCACGCTCTGATTCTTAATCCAACCCTTTCTGTTTTTAAAAATTTTTACCGATTTCTGAAACGCGAAAAGCGCCGAATCTAAAAAAACAGAATCTTTGCTCGTCTGAAATGATTGAAGGTAGTCTGTTCCGTTAATTTGCCATGCGGCGGTCATCATACCCGCATCTTTGCTTTGCACTGCAGCCTTTAGGCTAAGATGAGCATTTTCGCTAGCTTTTTTTGCATCGTTTCTTTCTGCATAAATTCCGTAAATTAAATAGTGAATACTCGACTTGTAAAGCGCTCCACTTGGTTGCTTTAAATAATTTAATGCAGTTTGCCAGCTTGTCAAAGCTTTATCGGGGTAGTTTTGCATATTCTGCAAAAAACCTTGCTTATACCACGCAACACCTTTGTAAAAATCGGGCGCCTTCTTCGCATAAAAAAAAGCACTATCTACAGCTTTTTGAGCCAATGTTGGCTGGTTATCAATAAACTCCATTATTGCCCTAGACGAAAACGCGAAAGAACCCGCAGCATCATCTCTATTTTTTTTGGCAAAGCTTAGGGCTTCTGTATTCTTTTGTAATCCTAATGATGGATTGTTATACGAATATGCATCTGCCAACCTAACCATTGTCATGGCTTTGAGGTGATTGTCTGTACTCCCGTAGATTAGTTCGTTTTGCAAAGAATCAATCACCAACTTTTGGGCGTTCGCATTAAAAAAGCACCCAGTTAGGATGAAATAGACAAAATAGATTTTCCAATAGTTCATTAACAATAGGCAACGGGCGCACCCATAAAGACCAAAAATACATATTTATAAGCAAATGACAATCAAACACCTACAATTATTGTAGATGCTTTGTAGACGCCCGTTTTTAGTTTGTAGATGATATGTAGTTGTTAAAATTTTGGAGTTAGCCTGTGGCAGGCTGCATCTTTGTGGTGTACAAAAGACAAAAGAATTTAATGGAGCCTGAGTCTCAAATTTAATTCCATGAACGTACAAAACATGAACATAGAAAATGAGAGCACAATTTAGAATAGGCGAGTTCAATCAAGAAAGATTGCTTGAATTTAAAAGAGATGTGGAGCAGCCAGGCATAACAGTTGGCATTTTTTGGCAAAAGGGTAGAAAAGCCGAGGAAAACCAATCTCTGGCAGATGGTTTTGGCTTATCTGTGAATGGAACTCTTGTTTTTAACCAATTGAAAAAGAATGGGACTATGCTTTTAGGTTTTTTACCAGAACACCAAGAAACAACCTTTTTACATCTCTTGCAAAAGCATAGGTTATATGATGACCCAAATTGGGCGTTGGGCATTTTAGCTTTAGTCGGGTATATCATTTTCGAACTCTGTGTAATTGCATCGCGAGACGAAAAATGGCTACAAATTACCTTATTTGCATGCTTTATGATGGTGGTAATTTTTTTGATTGTCGCCTTTTTTCATGCCGAAGGCAAAGTGAACAACAACGTATATAAAGTGCTGGGTGTTTTTGGCGCTATCGGGTATATATTAACTGCCTTAGCTTCTGTTTTGGCGCTGCCTTTTTTTACCTGTATAGGGCAACGTAAAATGGAAACAAGAATGGCCAACGTTCCATTAAGTCCGCTAAAACAAAGCGCCACAAATTTTTAACAGCAAAATCATGACGAAAAAACCGCTAGCAATCATTTCATACTTCACCATTATTGGTTGGCTATTCTCCTATGTAAGTTTTAAAAAAAGTAAAAAAACTCATTTGCTTAGGTATCATCTAGAGCAATCATTGGGTATTTTCCTGGCGATGAGTGGATTTAATATATTACTTCTATTTATCAATTTTATAATGCCGATAGATTTATTGCTTTTGAGCTGGCTCTCATTACCTTTTTTCATCTTAGCAGTTATGGGCATGATTAACGCTGCCAATGAGGCAGAGCGGCCTATCCCGATAGTCGGAAAATTCTTCGAGCACAAATTCACATTTATCCAGTAAGCATTGTGAAATTGGAAGACTGGAAAATAATTAATTGTAAAAATGAAAATAACAAGAAAAAAAACATCCATTATCTTTAGTGTATTAGCGGTATTTTCCTTATTAATTTTTTTAAAAGACATTTTTGATTTTTTTAATACGACTCTCTACTCAAATTTAAATGGTGTAGGGCAAATTTTGTGGCCTCTATTTCTCACTTTCCTCTTTTCATTTATTACGGTTTGTCTTAATCGTAAAAACTATTTGGCTTGGCCGCTTATGTTTTTTTCTTTCCTTATATTTTCTATTTCGATTTATATATTCCGTGATGCATTAGTAAGCATTTCAACATATTAACAAAAATAAAACAACTATGACAGGCATCGTATTACAATTTATAAGCTTGGTAACTTATGCGAACGACTACCTAGCGAATGATAGGTTACCAGACTCGTTCTATCCAGAGCATATTGCTTTTAGGTTCTGCGATTCAGTAATTTTTAAAGATTTTAGAAAAAACAGCCCGAAAGCGGTTGCTGATGGAAAGTTAGTAGCGACAGATCCAAAGCAATGGTTTCTACACCTTAAACAACGCGGCTGCAAAAAATTGAGGTTATATTTTCAATATTCTAATCGGGAAGGCTCGCCACCAGATTATAAAACTGCTGGAATGGTTGGCGGTGGCGGCTTCTGGAGAATAGAAGCGCAATACGAAAACCGTTACGATAGTTGGGCGAGCCGTTGGGAAGTTACCCAAAAAGACGACCCACAGCGAAACATTTGGTCGGTAACTTATGGCTTGTTACACAGCGAGACAGCGCCAACAGAATTGCCATGCAACTTAGATGTAATTAAAAAGGTAAGTCTAGAGCGATTTTCTGCTATAAAAACTTTTGCAAAAGAACAAAAACTAGACAGCTGGCACAACATATTTGAAGATGCTTATGCCATGTTAAATAGCACAGAACCTGCAAAAAGTGGTTTTAATATGGAAATGATTCCGTCAGAGAATTATTCCTTAATCGCAAAGCAGCTACTATTTGCAGCTGATAAAGCTTGGGTATTTGGCGGAATGGGGTCTTGGAATGATTTGAATTTTGAAAAAGAAGCAGACCAAGAATTATACGAAGAATTGTCTTATCAGTTGTATGACAATTTATGCGTTAATGTTTTATCAGCGGTAAACTCTTATTAAGACCTAACAAACAGTTCTAAAATGAAAAAGCCAAACATCAATTTTAAACGTTGCTCAATAATTCTATTCGTTTTAATTACCCCGCTAACGCTTTTTGCACAACAAGTAACTTATTTAATTGCACCAGGTAGCGCTTATAGTAGCATTAGTAATTTTTCTGATGGATTGGCCAGGGTCGAAATCAATTTTAAGAATACTGGTTTCATTAATCCTGTAGGGAAATTAGTTTTTCGAGACACAGTTGAAGACGCTGGCAATTTTAACTGCGGTAGAGCATGGGTGAGAAAAACCGTTAATGGAGACACTAAATTTGGGTTTGTAGATAAGAAAGGACAATTGGTTATCCCATGTGTTTATGATGAGGTAGAAGATTTTTCTTGCAACCGAAGTGCCGTAAATAAGGATGGCGTTTGGCAAATCATCAACCAAAATGGCAAAAAAATAATCACCGATTCTCTGTTAATTACCGAAACTGAGGTAACTGACCTGGCTGCAAAAACGAGTAGATGGGAAGACACTGAACCGCCTGCCTTTCGAGACAATAGAATGCTGACGCGAAACAATGATAAGTTCGGATTTACAGATTTAAACGGAAAAATTGTTATCCCACGTAAGCTATTATTTGCTCGTGATTTTTCTGATGGCATGGCAGTTGTATCTACCCAAGTTAAAAAATATCCAGACATGAAGGGCAACGATGAGCTTTCGAAATTATACAACAAACTGCCTGATGGCCCTGAAGATTACATTTGGAGTGTAGTTGATACGACTGGAAAAGTACTTTTTTCTTTAGATGCAGATCAGTTAGAAGATTTTCACGATGGAATGGCAATTTTTTACAAGGATGAAAATTTTGGTGTGATCAATAAGCAGGGAACAATAGTTTTCGATGCTAAGTTTTACAACAAACCATATATATTTTCTGATGGAATTTCTTGCGTACAAATAGATGGCCTTACCGATACTAATAAAGACGGTTATCTTTTAACCCTAAACAAAACTGGAGAAGTAATAGCAAAAATACCTCTTGCGCCCGCTAGGGGTTGTGTTTATGATTCTAAACTGGCATTTCACGAGGGGCTTCTAGCTGTAAAAATTGATGCCCTTTGGGGATATATGGATAAAATGGGGGAACTTATCATAAAACCACAGTTTGAGGAGGCCACAAGTTTCTCTGAAGGATTTGCGGTCGTGACAACTTCCGATGGAAAAATAGCCCTGATTAAAAACCCTTTAAAGCTGGAAGTATCTGCTCAACCAACTGCTAAAAAAAGAGCAAATAAATACGAAGGAAGTTTTGGTCTAAAAAACAATTTGATGGATGTGAAACTATTTTTCGGAACCAACCATCATTTTATAGTTTCTGTAAAAATAATCGATCAAAATTACGAAGAGGGAAGTTTTAAGGTTATTAATGATACCGCTTACCTAACTAGTGCGCCCAA
The DNA here is from genome assembly GCF_040547165.1 of Pedobacter sp. UYP30. Lineage (NCBI taxonomy): Bacteria > Pseudomonadati > Bacteroidota > Sphingobacteriia > Sphingobacteriales > Sphingobacteriaceae > Pedobacter > Pedobacter sp. UYP30. The sequence goes on from NZ_JBEPPD010000005.1 coordinate 197,105, forward strand.
TTTGGATGAGATAAAATTATCTGGAACCGAAGATAAAAGTATAGCCAAGAATAAATTGAAATTAATTTTTAAGGGCTTTAAAAGTTCTACCATCAAATACAAAATGGGAAAAAACTATGCAGATGCAGGCGATTTTCTAACCTTTCGGAATAGCGAAAAAATAAATGATACCACTTTTATTTGCAACACTAAAAAAGCAGATTCCTTATGGATTTCCACAAAATCAAAACGTGGAGATGAAGTGGTTTTAGCTTATACTTTTGATAATCCGCTAACAGAAAAGTATAATGAATTATTGATTGTGCCCGATAAAACAAATACGCTTGGCATGATGGTAAACTATCCAATGTATGTTGATGAAAACGGCAGTTTATATGCAGGAAGGAAAAAGGGAATTCGACACGAAAATATGCATTATTTACCCAATCAAAAGGCGAACGCAATTCCCGATTTGGTAAGTACTCCTCCGATGATGAATGAGTTTGAGAATAAAATATTTTATGATGTAGAACGTGTTAAAGCTTTTTTATTAAATGAACCGAATAACCAGTGAGTTTATTATTTCATCAAAAAATATTATTTTTTTAATGCTACAAAAAAAGCCCCTTTCTCAGCAAGAAATCAAGAACTATCTCCAAGCAGATAAAGCTGGCAAAAGTATGGGCATGCAAATTGGCATCGACGTGGTATCTGTTGCGGCATTTTCTTTAAGTGTTTCGATGTTGATAGATCCAATTGCCTTGAATAAAAGCATCAATGTATTTTGGGGTTTATGCATCGTTTTTCTTACAGGTATCGGTTCATTTGTAGGTACAGCGATTGCCTGTGTCAAATATGCTTTGTTCAGAAAAATATTTCCTTTTATTGCAATAATTATAGTCATTGTTTCTGCCTTTTTCGAAGGAGGAATGTCTTTAATAACGCCATTGATACTGTACGCTGTTTTGGGAATTGTGTATCTCTTTAAACTGGAGAAACACCAAGAAATAAAATCTGAGCTGTCTCAAAAAGAAAAAACGGTATTTACCGGAATACTCGCTTCTGCCTCTCAACAACAAGAGCAGGTAAATACAGGAAAGGCAATTTATACGCGCTCTTTTTGGAAAGTCCTAATTAATGATGGCGAACAAGAAATGTCTTTTAACGTAAGCAATGAGAAAATGTTGGGGATGTACGTATCTGGCCGTCCAATAAGCTTTAAAAATTTAGAAAACAAAGAAGTGGTTACTTCGTTTCTTGACCCAAACATTTTGTTGGCTATTGTACCAAGCGATAATACCAACCAATTAAATCATCCACATGAAATTAGAAATTAAATTTAAGCAACAATACGTTCTGTTGGTGCTAAGCTTTTGCATGCTATTCGCGTCGAAGATTAACGCACAAGAAAAAACTGCCTCAGTTAGCGAAGTATGGAAAATTGATTATGGATTAGTTTTTAAAAGCATCGACCCTCTAAATAAAGCTAAGCAAGATAACGGTCAGCTTTCTGAGTTAGAACTTGCAAAAGCATTAACAATGGGAGATGATGAAGGCCCGATATTACGCTGTTACCTTTCCAAAGGCAAGTACCGCGTAGAAGAAAAGGGATTATCTTCTTCGGTAATCGTTTATCAACAACCAGATACAAGCTATTACCGTTTAGATACTGCCCAAAAAGTGGCCTACAGAAGCGCAATAAATCGCCCTTATGTTGATGTTCAAATGGCTGGAGATTCTATGATTGTTATCAGTTCTGATGACTTCAAACTAAAACAATCAGAAGATACTGCTACGGTGGCGGGCTACTTTTGTAAAAAAGCTGTTTTTAGCATGGATGATTATCCAGCTCAAGAAATAACCGTTTGGTACAGCCCACAACTACCGCCAATGTATTGGGGGAAATATACCTACCTCCAAAAATTACCAGGTTGTGCGCTGTCTATTTTTAGCAAGCAACAAAAATTAATGGTAGGCATAGAGGCCAAAATAGTTGAGAAACTAACCGTAGCAAACACCTTATTTAGCGTTCCCACAGATTACGAAAAAGAAGATGTACTTTAATTTAATCGAGCCAATTGAGAAAATCGACCAACATAGCTTTACCGTTGTCAATCAACACTTAAAACATGAGTACAAATAATTTACATAAACGTATTAAGGCATTTTTACCGGTGGTGCTAATATCAAGTTTTATTACTCCCCTTATTGCCAACGCACAAAAAGAAAACACAAACATGAAAGAGGTGCTTATTCCTGTCCAAAACACCCAGCACAAATGGGGCTATATAAACGCTAAGACGGGGGAAGTTGCAATTGAACCAAAATACGATCAGGTTAGTTTGTTTATCAATGGCATAGCAGAAGTATCGAACGTTAAACCAGACGCAAAATATTATGAGGATGGACTTGTAGGCTGGATTGACACCACCGGAAAAGAAATTTTCGCACCTCAGTTCACCCATGTATCACAAATTAAAAGATTTTCAAATCAAGACGTAATTCCCACGTTGACAGAAGTGAACACCGCCGATGATAAGATGGGCATCATTTCTTGGCCAGAAGGCAAATGGCTGTTAACTCCTGGAAAATATCATGATTTTTTTTTCTACGATAAAGACTACTTCATCATAGATAAAAAAACAATAGTGCTTGAAGGCAAAAAGTATAATGCACCAAGTGGATGCACCATTACGTACGCAGATCAAGAGAACCATCTGCTCTACATCCAGAAAGAAGACGATTTACACAATGGACTTTGCACTTGGGAAGGTAAAATATTGGTGCCACCAGAATTTTTAGAGGTCACATACCTACCCGAAATAAAGCGGATTTTAGTAAGTGGACTAAAAGAAAATATTACCGTTTTGCAAATTTTAAAAGCCTTAGAAAGTCAAAAAAGAGATGGTTTTGAGATTTGGATTTACCTGCTAAATACTGAAGGAAAAACGTTGGCACAATTTTCTTCAGAATACCAAGCAGATGTACTTAATGATAGCATTGGCACGTACCAAACACAAGCTATTCCCCATTATTTTAGTTTAATAGATGGAAAAACCATCGCCGCCCCAGAAAAAACACCGCAATTTGATTATACCATTTTTGCTAACGGAGGAAAACATGGGTTAAAAGATAAAAATGGAAAAGAGCTTGTTTCTGCAAAGTACTCAAATTTAACGGCAGCTACATCCGCATTGGTCATTGCCGAAAGTCTTGAAAATTATAAATACGGCATCATAAATAAATACGGAAAACAAATTATTCCTTTCGAATTCAACTCGCTCGAGCATATGAAAAACCATCGGTTTAGGGCAGAAAAAGGTGATAAATACGGAGTAATTGACGATAAGGGGAAAACAATCATCAATTTTAAATACCAATTAGGTACTTATTTCAATGAAAATGGTTTAGCAAATGTAGTAGAAAACGGAAAAGAAGGCGTAATCGATACCACAGGAAAAGAGGTGATTCCGGTTATCTACAAATCTTTGTTTAATACCAAAGAAATTGATAGCACCGCCAAAACCTATTATACTGCAGAAAAAGACGGAAAATGGGGGCTGTTAGATAGTGTGGGCAAAATCTTGGTTCCCTTTGATTATGGCTATCTGTCTGTCAACAAAGAAGATTTTAAACAGGGTTGGGTATTTACCGAGGACGCCAAGCGTATATACCGCGGGTTATACAACATTAAAACAGGCGTAATAGTTCCTCCAATTTATGATGCTACAGCGCCCTATTCTGATTTTATAATTGTAGCTAAAAGAAAGGATAATGACTACTATCATCAGTTGCTAAGCACCGCGGGGAAACCACTAACGGACAGCAGCTATACCAAAATGGATTTTACATATAGTTATTTATCCTGCTGCAAAGATAACAAATACGGGGTTTTAGATAAATCGGGGAAAGTTTTAGTTCCATTTAAATATCGCTATTTGTGGGAGCAATCGTCAGATTTATTGATGGCACAACAAGGAGAAGATTATTTTTATGTAAACACCGAAGGGGAAGAATTTAAAATGCCTTAGAAAATGAAAAAGACGAATTTTAACACCTTCCATTTTAGCATAAAAAATAATAAAGCGCAAATTTTTATTAAAACAACACCAAGTTGAAGCACAGAAAACTAAACAATTTACAAATGAAAACAAACCTTACGCTACTTGCAATAATGCTTGCTTTCGGCTTTACCGCCGCAGCCCAAAACAAGGCGCTGCCAAAAAGCTTTTACAAACACTTTTCTGGAACCATTGCCGGCCAACCAGTTTCCGTGCAATTACAGAGTATAGCTGAAACCGTAACTGGCTCTTATGCGTACACCAAACACAATGAACCTATCGATTTGGTGTTTCGTAAGGATAGCAGTAAAGTTAATTTATTAGTATTTTCTGAAGGTTTAAATGATGATGAATCGATTACAGGATTACCCATTTGGAAATGCTATTACCGCAATGGGAAAATTACCGGAAAATGGTATAACGGTAATCGAACTAAAACCTACCCTATTTTGCTAAAAGAAGATTATCCGGTTGGCGTAACTCAATTTAACATCATAACTTATGATACGACTGCGGTTTATTCCCCCAAGGCAAAAAAATCATCAAATTATGATATTAGTGGTGCTTTTCCTGTTGCCATAGATAACAAAGCCAACTGGCTAAACACGGAGATTAAAAAAATACTTGATGTAGATACCAGTTTGTCGTTCGAAAATGCATTAAAAAAAATGCAAGACAGTAATATCGCCGATTACCGGGAAAATGCCGGGTACGATTCCACCAATTTAAATCTTCAAACACATTGGGACGATGAGAAAAATATAACTGTCCAATACAATGAAAACGGTTATGTTGTGCTACAGTTAGAAGGTTACGAGTATTCGGGTGGTGCACATGGCAATCCATGGTTGGCCAACTATTGTTTTGATATAGTTCACCAACGAAAAATGGTTTTGAAAGACCTGGTAACTGCCGACTCTTTAACGCTACAACGTTTGTTAGAAAGTCAATTTAGAAAAGACAACAACCTTAAACCAACCGATTCACTTACCAGCATTCTTTTCGAGAACAACCTCCCTCCCAATAAGAACTTCTTGTTTACGCAATCGGGAATCGAGTTTACATACATCCCTTATGAAGTGGCGCCGTATGTAGAAGGGATATTATCTATCCTAATTCCGTTCGAAAAACTAAAAAAATATTTAGTTCCCGAGTTTGAAAAAAGGATGAAGTTAAAGTTAAATCGATAATGATCAACTCTAAAAATAAGTACCAATAGTAAAAGGTTAATGTCAAAAAATGCAACTTAAACTCAGCAAAGTTCTCATAATCATCGTAACAGTAGCAACAATACCGGTAACTGCAAAATGCCAGGAAAAAGTTCTTGTCGCTGACACGATTAAAGCGGCTAGCCAATCTTTTGCCCCGGTTTTTGTACATGGACGTTGGCAATATTTTTATGCCAATGGAAACATATTACTCGATTCTGTTTCAACGCAAGGCGATAAAGGTAAAATGCTAGCCTTTAGAGATAGCACCACTTTTACCGAATATTTAGGCCCTACAAAAGGCGATATGGGCTATACTTCCAATACAAAAGTTATGGCAGGTGTAATAGACAGTAACGGCCACGAAATTGTACCCATTGTTTATGATTCTGTTGCGGTACAGCATAAAAACGAATGGACAATGATGGGTTTGGGTGGCTTTGACTTTGATTATTTTATTGCTTACAAAAATGGCAAAACTACCCTTTTTGATAGTGTGGGAAAACCAGTAAACCTGCCCCGACATGATCAAATAAAAACTTTAGCCCCAAATATGGTCGCTTTTAGTAGAAGAGAAAAATGGGGCTGGTTTGATATTTATAACAGGAAAATAATTCAACACCCAAAATTCGATTCTATAGCCTACAGAAGCGAGCAGCCACTTGCGCTAAAAGTGCGGCCTACCTTCGGCAATATTATGACTTATAAAAATGGGAAATTAGGATTATCGCACCCCAATGGTAAAAAGATAACGAAACCTAAATATCAATATGTGTATTACCTGTGCTATAAAACGGGACTTATGCGTTACAGTTTCGATGTTAAAACACACCTTTGGGGTTTAATTAATGATAAAGGAAAAGTGCTGAGTAAACCTATTTACAAAGACTTGTACAACAGTTCGCTCAATGATGAAAGGCTTATTGCTTTTGAGCGAAACGGAAAAGTGGGCTATTTTAACCCAAAATCTGGAAAGGAAGTGATTCCGCCAATTTATGATGGTGAGTATGGTTTCTCACAACCTATTGGCAACTATATAACGCTAATAAAGGATCATAAAATGACGATGCTGGATGTAGTAACTGGCAAAACAATTATTCCGTTACAAAAAGGATCACTAAAGCTTTTGGATCCCGAGCGGGCAAACCTTACCCTAAACGATAGAAACCGTTTTACAAACGCCTACCTCAATTCGGCAACTTCTTACAATCAATTCTCTAAACCATTTTATCTATTTCTTGCTTATTCTGAAAATAAAAAGTGGGGCATCAAAAACCTGCAAGGCAAAATACTTTTACCTGCCACATATAATGATGTTAAGTTAATCTATCGCAATAGCAAATGGTTTTTTTTAGTTACCGAAGGCGAAAAACAAGGTTTGTTTAACGATGAAGGAAAAATGATTATTCCTTTAGCTTATGATAAAATTATTTTTCCTAACCCAAATTATAACCGCATTCGTAACGACAAAGACTACATCCGCGGAAGCGCTTATGAGCAAACGGTCTTGGCATTAAGAACAGTCGATGAGAAGCAAAATGCAGCGGCTATATACAACATTAGCGGCAAAAAACTCATACCCGAAAGCGAAGGGTTTACTATTCGTTTCGAGAGTAATAATGCGAAAGATTGGCTGAGCGATGTGGTATTGCGTTTACACAAAATCGATACCACAACCTTTTTGTTGAATACGCTCAGCGGAAAATTTATTACGCCAGCCCTTGATGATGGTGAAAAGAAAACTAAAATGTTTGCTGCCAGTAACAACCGCTTTGTGATTAATACAAAAGGCGCAGAAAATTATTTGCATGCTAAATTGATTGATGAAAACGGTGAGATTTTATTCCAATCTAACTCGGGTGCTTTACAAGGGAGTTTTAAAGATGGCTTACTCACCTTATTTAAAAAATATGCCAAAAAATGATAATGACATTTATAAATTTGTGGATAGAAACGGTAAGGTGAAAAATTTCCCGAAATATAAACAAGTTGCACCATTTATATTTGGTTTGTCCATTGCCAGCAACAACCAAGAGCGAACTATAATAGATACCGCAGGGAAAGCAATATTTTCTTCCAATAAATCTTTACAATGGATTCAAACGGATTCGCTGAAAAGCAAAAACCTTTTCACTTTTTTAAAGAACGGTAAGGAAGGAATAGTAGATGGAACTGGCAAAATAAGAGTTCAACCAAAATACGATAAGTTGATTACCGACGAGAATCCTTTAAACTCATTAACACCCGCCAAACAAGGCGATTGGTGGTATTACCTAAAACCGAATAGAGAGAAGTTGCCCATTAAAAGCAAGGTGTATTTAGCATCTCCACTTTATTAAAAATTACTAATCTAACACTAAACGACTACTATTCAATGAATTGCACAATAAATAACCAATGAAAATATTATCGGGTGTTTTGATTAAAATATTATGCTTAACTGTTCTTTCTGCAACAAGCTTTTTTGCAAAAGCACAAATCCCGAGCACCAAAATTTATCGGTTAGACCGATACGACAACAATTATTCCGATGCGCAATATTACGCCAAACAGATTTTTAATTTTGGGGATTTTTATAACGTAAATATCGCCCCAAATAAAGAAGTAAGCACTTTTGGATTGGGTTACGCTTTGTTTTCTTTAGACACCCTTAATGGAAATGGAATTCTTAAAGTCGCTTTTTTAAGAGATACAGTAAGTAAAAGTGGGGAAATGGCTTTGCAAAGATTAAGGGCAAATCGTACGTCAACTTATTATAACGAAGATTGGAGCATGGTGGCGAAACTTATACTTTTAGGGCAGGTAAATTGGAAAAGATTGCTAAATGGGATCAGACTTGTGGCGATGGCATTTTCTGCAAAGAGACAACATCTAACCTTGTAAATGGCAAATGGATAATTAAGGAATCTAAAAGCGGGCCGGTGAACACAAATAGCCTCACAGTTTTTGCAGCACCAAACAAGCAATCTAAAATAATTGCCAAGCTTAAAACAAACGACTGGATGGATGTAAAAGAAGAAACGCCACTTTGGATGAAAGTACTCGCACAACAAATCATCGGCACTTCTACAAAAAACGTTAACGGATGGATTTTAAAAGAAGATTTGCTCTCTAAAGATTGGATAAAACTTAGCGCAGAAACACCGCTCAACCGCTTCGAAATTTCTGATAGTACCAGCTGTGTTGCCATTAAAGTTATAGATAAAAAAACCAATAAACCTTTTCAAATTATTTTTACAGATAATCCATCAGAGCCAATAGATAGCCTTTTCCAAACCGGAGATTATAATGCAGATGGCGCGCCCGATTTTTTAGAAACTTACAAAGACGGAGATAAAACCTATTACGATGAATATATTTTTGATAAAGAGAAAGGGATTTTTGTGTTTGATGAAAAGCTGTCGGGATGAATTCTCTAAAGCTTGGAAATTAAAAGATCAAATTCTTTAACGCTTTAAATAAAATTACTTTTTACGGTTTCGCGTTTTCTAATACCAAAACTGGTTAATATCTTAGTTGTGAGACAACCAACTATACGCGCTAAAAAATATTTATTCGTTTTAACGGCGATATTTTTAAGATGTAAAGTAAACACGAAAGACTCAAACAAAATCTTATTCCATAAATTTGATGGCCAATTTTTTAGGAGAATCGTTGCGTATATTTGGGAGTTGGTAGCAAGACTACTACAAGAACCTCAACGACAGAGGCAATCAAAACAGAACGTAACATCTACTTCAAGTTATCAAATAGTAAAGAGTAATTTTTCTACCTTTGAAGAATGTTTTATAGAAGAAAAATTATATTAGCATTATTACAACTTTTTGAAGGACAAATTGATAAAATTAGCCTGCAAAAGTTGTTATTTCTATTTACCCAACGACAAAATAAAGCAGAATATGATTTTATTCCATATCGTTTTGGTTGTTATTCATATTCTGCAAACGCTGATTTAACGACTATGGTTAATAAAGAAATGCTATCAGAAACAAAGACCCATTTTTCAAGTAACGAAAAAACAGATTACTTTAAAGCTCTAAAAGAAACCGACAAAAAATTATTGCTGGAAATAAAAACCCATTATGGAAAAATGAATGCTGATGCTTTAATGAAGCATACATATTTAAACTTTCCATATTGGGCAATAAATAGCGTAAAAGCAGGCGAAATTTTATCGAGCGAGCAACTTAAAAGAGTTAAAAATAGTCGCCCTAAAAATAACGAAGTAATTTTGTTTACAATAGGTTATGAAGGGATTTCATTGGAAGAGTACTTAAATCGGTTACTCAAAAATGATGTTAAAATATTGGTTGACGTCCGTAGAAATGCTTTAAGTATGAAATATGGATTTAGCAAAAGTCAATTACAACGATATTGTGGTAGTCTAGGAATTGAATATGTACATTTTCCAGAAGTTGGAATACAATCCGAACAGCGTCAACAATTAAATACACAACTTGATTACGATAATCTATTTTCTACTTATTGTGAAAACAATCTAAAAAAGACAACTTCTTCACAAGTGAAAATTTTAGAACTTTTAGAAAAACATAGTAGAATCGCTTTAACTTGCTTTGAAGCAGATATTTGCCAATGCCATAGAAAACATTTAGCAGAGTCAATCCAAAATTTACCAAATTTCAATTATAACGTACGACATATTTAAAAATGGCAAAGACCAAAGTATTAATCACCGTAAAAACTTATCCTGCAATATCAGGTAAATATGACGAATTGGTTTGTACTGCTGGATTTCTTGAGGATGGAACTTGGATTAGAATTTACCCAATTCAATTTAGAAAAAAATCTTATGAAGAGCAATATAAAAAATATGATTGGATTGAAATTGACCTTGTTAAAAACACAGATGATAATAGAAAAGAAAGTTATAGACCGGTTTCTTACGAAACTGAAATAAAAATTTTAGACCATTTAGACACAAAAAGCAATTGGTTTTTACGGAAACAAATCGTGTTTAAAAATAAAGTTTACACTGACCTTGGAGGATTAATTCTGGAAGCAAAAAATAAAGATATTAAGACCTCTCTTGCAGTGTTCAAACCAACCGAAATTATAGATTTCATAATTGAATCAGTTGAAAGAGATTGGGATAAAGGGAAACTTGAAAAATTGAAACAAGAAAGAAGAAGTCTATTTACTCAAGAAGTAAAAGACTTATTTGAAGTTGTTAGAAAATTGCCTTATAAATTTTCTTATGTTTTAAAAGATTGTAATGGCAAACAAAGCAAAATGATGATTGAAGATTGGGAGATAGGAGCCCTCTATTGGAAACGTCTTTCTTATTATGAGGGAAATGAAAAACAGGCTACTGAATATGTTAAAAAAGTATACTTTGACGATCTTGCAAAAACAAAAGATTTGCATTTATTTTTAGGAACGTCAAAACTGCGACATTTCACTGCAAAAAATCCTTTTATGATTATAGGTACTTTTCATCCTATGATAGAAACCCAACAAAAATTATTTTAATACACAAAAAAGCCCAGCCACCAACAGCAAATTTGCTCGAAAATGGCTGTCGGCGGTTTACATTATTTCAACAGTTATTTAGTTAATTTGGTGCGGTGCGACAACGGTTTTGCAAGCAATGGCATTTGTGCGCAAACCCGTAAACGCCGTTAACAGTAATCTAAACACAATAATAAGCATTCAAAAAATGAACGACTTTGTAAAATTCTGCAATAAACTTTCGCAATTTGACAATCCAACGATAGATGAAATATCAAATAGACTAAAATTCAAAACATTCGCTAAAAATGATTTTATTCTAAGAAGCGGTAAAGTATGTAAATATTTATATTTTATTAATTATGGACTTGCCAAAACGTTTTTCTATAAGGAAGATAAGGAATTTATTATGCGGTTTTTTCCTGAGTACTCAATGTTTACCGTCCTCGACAGTTTTATTTCTGAAACGCCATCTACATATAATATTTTGGCGCTAGAACACACCAAACTCGCTTACATTAGTAAAATTGATATAGAAAAACTTTGTGAAAACCGCCCTTGCTTTGAAATTTTTTATAGAAAATTAATTTCTCTAGCTTCAATCAACATGATGAAGCGTATTAGCGAAATGCTTGAAGAAAATGCCACGCAAAAGTATCATCATTTTGTGCAAGAAAATAATCAATTAATGCAACGGATAAATTTAGGAGATTTGGCAAACTACATAGGTGTCTCCCAAGTTACATTAAGCAGAATTAGGGCTAAAAAATAATTTTTAACATTTGTAAAAAAAAATAACGTCGGCATCAATTAGATTTGTGCAAACAAATCATTTTGAGATGAAAACACTAAATAATCTTCAAAAAATAAGCTTATTGGTAGCTGTACTATTTTGTGTCGCAGCCCCAACAATGGGTTATTTAAAAATTGGACTACCGCCAGTAATCATAGTAGGGGGAGCTGCAATTATTGGTTTTTTCTTTTGGTACTTTACCTATCTTAGAAACCCAACCGACCCAAAAATAATTCTCCCCCTTTTCGTAATAACTGTTGCTTGTCTCCAAATTCATATTGTTGAAGAATACTTGACCCATTTTGGGCCTGCTATGAGTAGATTATTTGATATCCCTTGGAGTGAAAAAAGCTTTTTAATGGTTTTTGCGCTTGTAGGGCCGACGATTTATATTCTTACAGCACTTGGCTTATATTACCGTATTCCATTAGCAGGTTTCATTGCTTGGTTTATTTTTATTGGTCCCGGTGTAATGGAATTTACTCATTTTATCTTTCCCTTAATACAACCGCAACTTGAACCTACAAACCTCAAAAATGTAACTCAAACTATTAACGGTATAGCAGTTACAAACATGCCAAACTATTATATAAGAGCAACAGGGCATTACTATTTTGCAGGCATGTATACTGCAATTTTACCAATGATTCCCGGTATCTATTCAATATATCGGTTGATAAAAGAGCACAAAATACAGTCGAAGAAAACAAATTAGATCCAGGATAAGGCAGCCGTTAACTACAGGTTTAAAAAGTTGCCGGCGAAGTTCCTTCACTTCCTTCGTCAGTTTTAACTAGTTTTTGTGCGGGCTGAAGGAGTTTCTGCAATTAGAACCTCAATTTCTGAAATCTCCAACTCGTTAACACTTATGGTAAACGGACACTCTACATATCACAAAATTCCGACAAAATACATTTAGGCAACTCAATTTTCATGATTCCAACTTTATTTGGACAAATTGTATTTTTAATTTTATCTTTGTGACTAAGATAATTATTTAATAAGACACAAAATGAATACCGACTTAATTAAACGGCTAAGAATTTTGAGCCGACAATATTCGGACACTTCTATCCTGATGCATGAAGCGATTGCCCGAAAAGCTGGGCTTTCTGGAACTGACCATAAATACTTAGGGCTTTTAATCCAAAAGGGGCAAATGACCGCTGGAGAACTCTCAAATTTAACAGGATTGACAACAGGTGCTATAACAGGGTTAATTGACCGACTTGAAAAGAAAAAATTAGTAAAAAGACAATTTTTAAAAGAAGACAGGCGGAAAGTTATTATTGAACCTAACACTAAAAATATAATGGAACTTTTAGAGCCACTTTTTGCTGAACTGCAAAAAAAATCTGAAGATTTGATCGGTTCATTTACAGAGAATGAAATTAAAATTATCGAAGCCTACTTTTCACAAGCAATTGAAATAATGAACGAAACAACAAATAAGCTCAACACAAAATAATACCATTAAAAATGCAAAATATAACTTCTGAATACATAAACAGGGCCGAAATTTGGCTATTGATTACAACGCTTGTTTATTTTTTAATGAACGGTGCACAAATTTTTGAAACCGCTGTAATCGTTCCAAAATGGACAGCTGCGCCACCAGAAACGTTTCAAATGTTTAAAGGTAAGTATGGACTTGACCTTAAAACTTTTTGGATAGTTATCCATTCTTTACACGAAATCACTTTTATTTTAGCAATTATTTTCTGTTGGAAATTAGATATTAGAAATTCACTTTTGATTTTATTTGCTATTCATTTTTCAGTTCGTGTTTGGACATTAATGTATTTTGCAACTAATATAATCGAGTTTCAAAAAATAGCGAACTTAGAAAGTATTGGAACAGACTTATTAAACAAAACTATAATGTGGCGAAACCTAAACTATATTAGAGTTGGGATTTTTATTGCCGTTTCATTGGGGCTAATTCCACTGTGTGTGAAGTTAATGAACTTGAAAATATTTTAGACAATAAGCAAACAACACGAAAAATAAAAAAAAGATGAAAACCATACCTACACTTTACGAATGGACGGGCAACATTCAAACCTTTGAAACCTTGTTTACCAAGTTTTACGACAAGGTTTTGAAAGACGATTTATTAGAAGAAGTATTTAAGCATATGTCTCCGGAGCATATTAAACACGTTGCTCATTTTGTAGCAGAGGTTTTTGGAGGACCTAAACTTTACACAACCGAAGACCATGGCAGTCATTCTAAAATGATTGGAGAACATATTGGAAAAATGCTGACAGAACAAAAACGGCAGCGATGGGTTCAATTGTTACTTCAAACGGCAGATGAAATAGGTTTAAAAAGCGACCCAGAATTTCGTTCTGCTTTTGTTGGTTATTTAGAATGGGGATCAAGACTTGCAGTTATCAATTCTCAACTGACAGAAAATACAATGGTTGAAAGCGAACCAATGCCAAAATGGGGCTGGGGAGAAACAGGCGGGCCTTATATTCAAAAATAAAACGGCGTAGTGAAGACTAACAACGAAATGCTAATAAACTAACAAAAAGGAAGAGTAAAATGATAACAGCACTTTATTCAATTTTAGGCTTAATTGCTCTTATTTTACTTGCAGCTATTTTTACAAAAAAGGACTACACAATCATAAGTGAAATTACGATTAATCAACCAGATACGGTTGTATATGACCATTTTAGATTTTTTAAATAATCACAAACCCTTTAAAGCTTGGAAATTAAAAGATCAGATTCTTTAACGCTTTAAAAAATTACTTTTTACGTTTTCCCGTTTTCTAATACCAAAACTGGTTGGTATATTAGTTGTGGGATAACCAACCATACGCGCTAAAAATATCTTTTCATTTTAACGATGATGTTTTTAAGATGTAAAGTAAACCCGAAAGACGCAAACAAAATCTTATTCCATAAGTTCGATGGCCGGTTTTTTAGGAGAATCGTTGCGTATATTTGGGAGTTGTCCGACCGAACTAAACGACTAACCGAAAACAAACGAAAATGACATTAAAAGAAGCAGTATTAAAAAGCTTAGAAGACATCAATAACGTAACAAATTATTTGGCAGTCCTTAACCATATTCTTGACAATAAATATTATGACTTTACTGTTTCAAAGACGCCGGGTTCGACAATTTCGGCTGTTTTAGGCGACTTCATTCGCAATGGAGATACTAGAGTAAAACGTATAAAGCAAGACGGCGGAACTTATTCCTATTACTTGACAAAAAATGAACAAAATATCGGAATAGAAATCTTGAGTGGCGAAACTGAAGTTCCGACAATAAAACCAAAAAAAACAAACAAGTCAAAAACTTACGAAGAACGAGATTTGCACAAACTTTTGAGCAGTTACTTGAAAAATACTGACACTTACTCAAAGACAATTTTTCACGAACAATCAAACGGAAAAGACAACAATCAAATTTGGACACATCCAGATATGGTTGGAATTAAATTTTTGAACTTACAGACAAAAGCTAGTCAGAATTTTTTAAAATCTATAAATCGTATTGACACTTTTAAAATTAGCTCTTACGAACTTAAAAGAGAAATAAATAGCGATAGCGAACTTAAAAAAGCATTTTTTCAGGCAGTTTCAAATTCGAGCTGGGCAAATTATGGCTACTTAGTTGCTTTTGAATTTAGCGACAGTTTGAATGAAGAAATGGCGAGGCTTAACCAATCGTTCGGAATAGGAATAATCGAACTTAATGCAAATCCATATCAAAGTAAGGTACTTTATCCTTCTGTATTTCGTGACTTGGATTTTAAGACAATTGACAAACTTTGTAAGATGAATAAAGAGTTTGAAAAATTCATTGAACAAACTGAAACGTTAATGACAGCCAGCGAAAAATATGTTTCTGGAGCAGAAAAAGAACTTGACGAATTTTGTGACAACTATTTTGCAAATGATACAGAAGTTGAAAATTACTGTAAGGACAAACATATACGGACAATTGAGTAATAAAAACCAATGGCTACAACAGCAAATTTGCTCGAAAATGGCTGTCGGCGGTTTACATTATTTCATCTGTTATTTACTTAATTTGGTGCAGTGCGACAATGGTTTTGCATTAATGCCATTTCTGCACAAACCTGTAAACCATAATAACCAATGATATTAAAACCGACACGGCAATGAAAATCCCAACAATTCATGGATATATCGAGAGAAGAATATTAATCAACTTTACTGCTGACCCAAACGCGGTGGAGAAAATTATTCCGTTTCCTTTTAGACCAAAAATTTATAAAGAAAAAGCTATCGTTGGAATTTGCCTAATCAGACTAAAAAACATAAAACCAAAAGGACTTCCGGACTTTATGGGGGTAAACTCTGAAAATGGCGCTCACAGAATTGCGGTAGAATGGGACGAAAACGGTGAAACAAAATCTGGTGTTTATATTCCTCGGAGAGACACATCTCTAAAACTGAATGCGCTTGTTGGTGGACGAATATTTCCCGGTAAACATTATTACGCCAAATTCAACGTAAAAGAAAGTAAAGGGACCTTTCACATCGACTTCAAAAGCTCGGACGACACCGAAATACTAATTGACGCTAATGAAACAACGCTGTTTAATGACACATCTATTTTTGAAACATTAAAAAATGCCTCTAACTTTTTTGAAAACGGCGACCTTGGTTATTTACCAAACAAAGACAAATTTGACGGGTTGAGATTGAAAGCATATAAATGGGAAGTTACACCACTTGACGTGTTGAAAGTAAAATCTAGCTTTTTTGAAAACGAAGAAATTTTTCCCAAAGATTCGGTAATTTTTGACAACGCATTGCTAATGACAAACATTGAACACGAATGGAAAAGCGAAACGGATAAGTAACCAAATGCTATAAAAGCAGCATTAAGTTAAGCCGAAGTAGTAGCACGAAAATTTTAAGTAAATTATTTAGTTTAGTAGAGTAGGTTCTGCTCTGTAAATAATTAAAGGTTCGCCTTAAAACTTGCAAACGTTATATGTAAATTTATGAAGATGACATTCCTCTTGTTATTAACGTTCTTTCTCTTTACGCTCTTTGGGTGTAATTCAGGTTTAAAATTTACGGGAAATTGCTTCCAATCTTTTGTTACCTTTAAACTAACTCAACCCCGCAATCGTCTATGAAAAAACTTACACTAGCTTTTTTTATCGCAATTTTTACGACTCTTGCTTTTTCCCAAGCGAGAACGGTTTATTATAAAGACTTTAGGGTTGATGGATTATGTTTTAGAACGAATAAGCAAGACCTACTAAAAAAATTTGGGAAACCTATTAAAGTATTTAAACCCAATTATGAATGTGGCTTTCTCTCAGATAGCCAACCGGGTGGAACGCATTACTCCATGCAATATTCCTACATAACGTTTACTGGAAACACCTTAAACTATCAATTAGAGGAAGTATTGTTTAACCCCAAAATGAAGCATAAAATAACCTATAAAAACCTCCTCCTTTCATATAAAACAACGATAAAAGAATTTGAACGTATGTTTGCAGTTAAGGTTACTGAAAATAAAATTTCCATATTCTATAAAAATTCCGACGACGCTTTAGTTTTCTCATTTGCTGGCGGACTACTTTCTAAGATTACCTACTGGTCGCCTTGTTAATTTGGCTTCACCTAAAAATAGGTTTAAAAAGGTATGGAAAAGTAAACGGCTGCTCCGATTAAAGAAACAGCCGTTCTAAATTACTATTTAACCAAGGTAGGTTTTGGCCCAAGGTAAGACCTTTTTAATCCACCAAAATCTATCACCACTTTTTGAATTACCATGCCAGGATCGCCAGCAATTAATTTTAGCGTGTGTTTGCCGGGTTTATCTATGCTTATTGTGGTTGTTCCAATCGCACTGTTTCTAATTACATTTTGCTTCCAAGCAAAAGAATATTCTTCTGATGCCGTGGTCATCCAATGGGTATAACTGTCGTCTATTGATACGCCGTATTGGGTTTTATGTTCTTTGTTCTTTGCAAATACAGGTAAAGCGTAGGTGTAAACGGTGGCAGAACCTGCATCGGTAGTGTAAAAATCGTACTCCGTACTGCTAGAATTCCAGGCATTATCTGTTACATTTCCCAACTGCAAGCTCTTGCCCTCATAACCCAACTGATTGATTACCTGAATTTTTACGCCGTTCTTCTCTGTTTTTCTGTTAAAATTTGCAGGACTAATTACAACAACGCCGTTATCTTCAATTGGCATTCCCTTTAAATTATTCAGCTCGGTGGCTGCCTGATTAAAAAGAGAAACGAAGATTTTTTCAGATTTTCCAGCTCCGCTAACTTCTATTTCGCCTTTGCCATCTACTCCGATTGGCGCCTTCTCCCAATCAACCGAAACCCAAATCTTCTCTTGTGTGGGCGTCTTTCCACTGGTTTTACTAAGCTTAATCCAATCGTTTTTAGTTGACGCTTTCCAGCTTAATTCGTCTTTGCCCTTATTATAAACCTCGATGTGATATTTCCTTTTCGTAAAAGAATTAAATCGCGGTAGCAAATGAAAATTGTTAAAACCATGAACGCCGTCTTCGCCAGAAACGAAAATCCCCATCTCGGCATTTTCTGGCAAAGAGATGGTTTCTGTTGGAGCTACCTGAGGTTTCGGCAACGCATCCGGCGCCGTCATCATCCCGTCCCATTTGCCGTTAAGCAAGCCATTGTAATGTTTGGTAATCATCGCAATACTATCGTGATATGCGACAACATCTTTTGCCAGTTGATTGGTAATCGATCTACCTTGCCGTGCGTACCAGCGATTCTTTTGGGCAACCAACATTTTTTTGTTCATTAAATCTGCACCTTTTACCGGATAATAGAGCAGTTCGTAAAACGAGGGAACATACGCTGTGGGCAAATCTTTCATTATTTTTTCTGCTTTCGCTGATATTTCATCGTAACTATCGATCCTATTTTGAGCCTCGTTATAATTTTGAAAGGAGAAATCGGTATCGTATATGTGCTCTTCGGTAAACATGGCGTTCCACCTAAAATCCCAGCCCATATATTCTGGTTTACGTGTAAAACCAAGTTTATAATAACGATGGATAACATCAGTTAAGTCTGTTCTATATTGCTCGCCAAAAATAGAGGTCAGAAAATTGCTTTCATAGTTCGGAATATTGTCGAAATTAAAATCGTTTATATTCCAGGCCATATCCAAAAAGAACTGCATACCAAGCTCGCCCGGTTTAATATCGCCTACGTTTAAAAGCCAATAACGTTTCGCTCCCGTTTGATAAGCTTTAAGCATTTCCTCATAAATTAAAGCAGGCGGCGTAGTGTTTACCCATAAATAATCGTTCGGCTCGCCCAAATAAGAAATATGATAGTAAACCCCAGCTCCTCCAGATCTCGCTGCTTCCTTACTATCGCTTAAGCGTTTAATGTAGCCAAAGTTATCATCAGGCCAAACAATGGTAACATCATCGGGCAATTTTAGTCCCTGCTCATAAATGTTTAAAACCTCTTTGTAAGGCACAAATATTTGTGGAATGTCTATAATCGGCTTTTTGATGTATTTTTCTAAGATGCCTCTCTCGCCTTTAATTACATCTTCTAAAACGCTTACCTTGGTTACGCCTTTTGGCACCGCCGCCATTTCGCTGTCGTGTATTCCGCGCATACCCATGGTGTAAATATTCTCGTAGGGCGAGTTTTCTTTTACGCGCTTGTCTAGCACGTTCAGCACTCCGTTTTTATTGGTAAGGTAGTTCCAATTGCCATTTACTTTCTTGTCCCACTCGCTAGCGTTGTTAAAAAGTAGCGGCTCGGTGTGGCTAGAGGTCATCATAATTGCAAAGCGATCGGCCACTTTTTTGTTTTCGGGATATTTATTAAAAGCGCCAGATACCGGGTGCATTGCGGGCGCAAGCATATTGGCTTTAAGCCTTAGCAAAAGCTCGCACACTTTTGCATAAGTTTTTGGCCCAATGTCTTTAATGTCGGTATCCATTTTCTTTGCCGCCCAAGGGTGCATTCCCCAATCTTCATCATTTATAAAAATGCCGCGATATTTAACAGATGGCTCTTTAGAAACATAATTTAATGGTGCTAGGTAAACATTTTTGTCTTTCTTAACCGGAACATCTGCCCACCAGTACCACGGAGAAATGCCTATGGCTTTAGAAATGGTAAACGTTCCGTAAGCTGTTCCACGCCTATCGCTACCCACAATTACCAATGCCTGCGCAACGCCACGCATAGGGTTTTTTACGGTTTTTATTACAAATTGTTCCCAACCGCCCTTAATAGAATCTACATTTATTTTTTTTGTTTTGATAAGGTTGTCGACTACTTCATTTGCCCCTATGGTACCGATAATAATGGCGGTTTTGCCCGCAGGCTTTTTGGTTGTAAAAACCGGACTTTTACCGCCCGAAACCAGGCTAATATCATTAGCAAACAGCTGCGCAACCTGAGCTACAACTTCTGCATCGGCCTTATCATAGTAAATATTTGCCGCTTTCCCATTAACTATAAGTGGAAAAGCACCAGCACTTTTTTGGTGGTTTTGCAGTATTTTTACTTGGGCAGATAGTTGCCCGATGACAGCTGAACATAGAAATATGCAAATTGCGATGCATTTTTGTGAATTTTGGGTTTTCATCTTTTCGCGATGTTTTTTTAAAGATATTAGACTATAAATTGAGGAGCGCTAATTTAGTGGTCGAATTTTTAGCGGCAAGGTAATAAATGATAAATAGCCAAACCTATTTCGTCATTTAATTGAGGTAATTTCATTAATTATATCCCGGATTCTGTTATAATTTCTTCCGTATTCTTCACTCTTTTGTAAGCGGCATAGAAAAGTTTATCCCAATAGCGGTTATAGATTTCAATAAAAGCAGGCACCTCATCCCGCTGCATTAAGGATAGAAGCTCAGCATCAGAAAATTTTTCTAGGTGACTCATGCAGAACAAATGGTTAAAAGGTAATCATCGTCCAAGTTGCGAATTAATAATCAAAAAAAAAACAAAGTAACCTCTACAATTTAAAAATTTGGTTTAATTCTTCATCAGTACGCTAGAGTTTGACTAAAAATCAATCAGTATGCTAAAAATAAGGACACATTTAATGTTTAATTTTATAAATTACGTTTCTTAAACCTTCTCTGTAGTAAAAAGCTATGAAACTGATAAAAGTTATACCAAAGATATGCTATGCTGATGTTAGCATCAGATTAAACTTATTTGTAAATGGTTTAGGTTTTAGGGTTGCGTACAGCGAACCAGACACTAAATTTCCCTTTTACATCATCGAAAGAGATGAAGTGAAAGATAGAAACATGCACCTGGTTACATCATAATTAAAATGAAAAAATATATATTATTTCTCGTCAAAGACTAGGTATTATAATTCTACAGCATTGTATTTATACATAGTAACGAAGAGATTGGCGCAAACGATTTTATAAAGCTCTTAAAACAAAATAAGTTAAAAGTAAAAACCGTTCTTGGATTTTGTTGGATTTGAGTAGTAGCTTGGAGCGATGATGCTTTATACTCGCTGAATAAAAATTCTTACCGGGACGATTTGTTAAGCACATTTAAAACGTGTTACAGCTCTTTTGCGATCGGCAACGCAAAAGTAAAAGTGCTGCCTTCGCCAACCGCGCTTTCTACCCAAATTTTGCCGTTTTCGGCTTCTATAAAATCTTTAGAAATAGCGAGTCCTAAACCCGAACCAGATTTATTACTGCCATCAGTTGGCACCTGGTAATAGCGGTCGAATAATCGTTTTTGATACTGCTCTTCTATGCCTTTACCAAAATCTCGCACGGAATATTCGACATTACTCCCTTTCTCTGTAATTTGAATGATGACTTTAGATTTTTCTGCACTATAACGTAGTGCGTTTGACAATAGATTTGTCAATACCCAAGCCGTTTTTTCAATATCGACATTGATAAAAGACAAACCACCTTTGGTAATTAATTCTAATTGTACAGCCTTTTGCTCTGCCTGAAACTTTACTGCTTCGATTGCATAATCAGCAATTTCTTGTGGATCTGTCTTAGAAAATTTAAGTTGTAAATTACCGGTTTCTACTTGGGCGAGATCTAGCAATTCGCTCGTAATCTTTAATAAACGGCCACAATCCTCACCAATATTATTTACCAATTCCTTTTGTTCCGTGTTCATCTTACCAACGCGTTCATCATTTATTAGTTTTAAACTCATTTTAATGGAGGCAATTGGGGTTTTTAGTTCGTGAGAAACCGTCGCTATAAAATTAGTTTTTGCTTCGTCTAGCTCTTTGTATTGGGTAATGTTTTTTAAGATGTAAACCTCGCCAGCATTTTTCCCGGTTTGCATAACCACAGCGTCATGTTGTTCTTCGTAAGTTGGAACGATTATTTCTCTACGCTCTAATTGAAAATATGATTCTTTATTATCTGCATAGATTTTCATTGGTTTTTCATTTCCACAAGTTTGCAAAACCTTGTTCAGCAAATCGTTTTTTTTCATCAGTTTGAGTGCGCTTGCACCGACAGCATCTTTAACATTTAATCCAAGCAGCTGAATGGCCACATGGTTTAAAAATAAAATTTCTTTATTTTCATTTAAGCCGATAATAGCATCTTGCATCTGTTCTATAATGGCATCAATTCTCAATTTTTCTGATTGAAGCTTAGCCAAATTTGTGTTTTCCCATTTATTAAGCTGACTTGCCATCGCATTAAATTCAGCGGCAAGTTCAGAAAACTCATCATCTCCATTAAAAGTTAAATGTTGCTTATAATTTCTCCTACTAATTCCCTTAATCGCTTCGGATAACTCCTTTAATGGATTGGCGACAAAACTTGGAAAATTTACTACAAAAGAAAATAAAATTAAGGCACAAACTGACGCGGCAAAAATCAAATAACTTGCCGCTTTCTCTACTCCTTGTTGCGCCGTTTCATTTTTCCGAACAATTGCGTCCATGTTCAGTTTGTCGATATTCCGGAGTTGTAACCGCATTTGTTTTTGCAGTCGCGCAATTTCGGTTGGTACAAGATTCCGACTACTTATTTCGGAAAATGCAGTTTTCATAATGCTAACCGCTTGTTCTTCTCCTTTTTCGGTAATATTTTTTTCTTCTTGATTTAATTGACGTTTGAATGCAGAAGCATTGTCGGTAGAAAGGGGAAGCTCATTGTCATCTAAGATAGCCCTCATTACGCGCGTGTATTTTAGGCTCTCATAATTATCCTTCAAAATCACCTTAGAACTTACAGAAATTTTGTTCATATAGTAGAGTGAAAGCGCGCCGAAGGAAAGCACAACTATGAATAGAAACCCAAAGCCTAATCGTAATTTTTTTTTTATTTTCATGGTGATAGAGTTATTAAATACTTAGGATAAAATTACGAGATCTGTCTCTGTGGCCGAGATGTCTTTTAGCAGTTCATTAAAAATTGCGGTTCGCATAATTACTTGAAAAAGATTTAAATGTGGTTTACCTATACATATCGTGGTAATTTCTTTCTCTGAAGCGATTTTTACAATGGTTTTTGTCACGTCATCACTTTTTATTTTTATTACCTCAGCGCCAAGTTCTGTGGCCAACTTAAAATTGTTAATCAGGTAACGCTGAGCATCTAATTTAATTTTATCTCCACCCTCACTAGTCCGTTGCACATAAAGCACAATCCATGGCGATCGATAATATGACGCCAACCTAGCGGTCTTTCTGATGATGGTTTTTGCCGTTTCGTGATTGCTAGAAATACAGGCCATAAATCGTTCGGGCCGCAGTTTAATTTGCTTCGGAATTTCTATATCAATTTTCCTTTCTAAATGATGCGCAACTTCTTTTAGTGCAAGTTCTCTCAATTGGAGAATTCGCTCTGGCTGAAAGAAATTATTTAAGGCAAGTTGAATCTTACTTTTATCGTAAATTTTTCCTGCTTTAAGCCGATCGATCAGTTCATCTGCCGTTAAATCTATGTTGACAATTTCATCTGCAGTCTCTAAAATTTTATCGGGTATACGCTCCGTAATTGGAATACCAGTAATTTTCTCAATTTCTTCATTCATGCTTTCTAAATGCTGAATGTTTACCGCAGAAATTACCGAAATACCAGCATCTAAAATATCGACAACATCTTGCCAACGTTTGCTGTTTTTGCTCCCTTCTACATTAGAATGTGCAAGTTCATCTACAATAACAACTTCTGGATGAATATTAATAATGGCCTGTACATCCATTTCTTCCAACTCTTTTCCCTTATAAAAAATTTTTCTTCTTGGGATAAGCGGAATTCCGGCCAAGAGCGCATGCGTTTCTTCTCGCATGTGAGTTTCTATATAGCCAATTTGTATGTCAATTCCGTTTTTTAGTAAAGCATGCGCTTCTTGCAGCATTCTGTAAGTTTTCCCTACTCCAGCACTCATGCCAATGTACACCTTAAATTTTCCCCTTCGAGATTTCTTTACGAGATCTAAGAATTTTTTTACAGAATCGGCCTTATTTTGTTCTTCCATTAAACGTTAATTTATCATTCGATAATGATGTATCGTTAATTAACTTTAAAATTGGTAACGTCAAAATTAATCCCTGCCAAAGCAAAGGATTAATTTTACAACTTATTTTATTAAATTCGTTCTTGCCCATCGCAAGTTTTAAAATGATACGGCTATACTTGTAGTGATTGACGCGTTATTATTCACTGCATCTAAACCTCTCGCAAATACTTTGTCCTTGCTGTCATATACCTTACCCTCTACCCTAATCACGGCATTGCTTATTGGAGCATAATCTAAATTTAAAGAATATCCCGTTGTTTTAAAACCGTTTGGCGTACCTGTGGAGATAAACAAACCGTTTCTGTCCTTATAATATTCTATTCTACCCGCAACGGCAAATTTATCCGCAAATTTATACTGAACTATAGCTACCGGAGACAGCACCTCATTCTTAGCACTATTTCCTTTCGCTTTTTGCTGCGTTCCATAATCAAAGCCAACGGTAAGTCCCAATTTGTCTGTAACTTGGAATATTCCATAAATATCGTGATAAAATCGGGTTACTCGTACAGAATCTGCACCCTCGGTACCTAAATAATTGCTATAATTTACTGTAATTTTATCTGTTGGTTTCCAGGTTAATTGCAACCCGCCTGCTGGTTTGTTATTTCCTGCTTGGCGCGTAATTCTTTGCCATCCGTTTAGGTATAAAACAACCGCCGAAAACTTATTGTCGCTAGTACTATAGCTAACTTTGGCACCAGATTCATAAAAAGGGGTATTCTCAGAGGAGATATTTCTGGTTAATACCCAACAGTCCTTAGATATTGCGCTTTCGAAGCCAATGTGTGATGAAAAAATACCCGCATCAATCCATAAATTAGTAGTTTTAGATAGTTTCACACCTGCGTTGGCCTCATAAATGTTTTTTAAAACACCAGGTTCTGCTGCCAGATTTGCATTGGCATAAGTACCTGTCATCAATGAAAGATTCGCACGCACTGTACCATCATCGTACGCACCTTTAATAAATCCTAAGTTCAGGTTTACTTCATTTGTTCTATTGTGCGAATAGATAAATGACGGCCTACTGTGGTCTGCAGGCTTATTAAAATCATAACCATAATAGGCTTCTACGTAGCCAGAAACGGTAAATTTAGGTTTGTCTTGGCTATATGCCACTGTTCCTACTGCCAAAGCAGCGGTTAATATTAAAAGTTTTTTCATTTTATTTGAATTTTGTATGAATGAGCAGCTGACGATGATCTTATTACAATCATGGGAAATTGTAAATCAAAATCACCAATCAAGCTAACTATGTTTTTTTTTAGAATTATAATCTGAGCAAAGAACGACCAGGCCGTCTGTTCAACAGGTCGGCAAACGCATCAAGATTTAAGCCCGGGGATTCTTTTTTTGTTATTTTTTTAAATCGTCCAAGGCAAGATTTAGTTCCAACACATTTACAGAAGATGGACCAAACATACCCAAAAGTGGACCTTTTGTATTTTTATCTACCAAGTCTGAGACAGTTTTTTCATCCAACTTCCGATAGGCGGCCACCCGCTTAATCTGGATATCCGCACCTTGCACAGAAATGTTAGGATCTAACCCGCTACCAGAAGCAGTAACCATATCAGCAGGAATATCTGCCTTCTTTATGGTCGGATTATACTTCAACAAGGTATCAATCCTATCAGACACTTGTTTTAAGTATTCGGCATTCGATGGTCCTTTATTTGAACCCCCAGAACCGGCAGCATTATATCCTGCCGCAGATGGTCTTCCCCAAAAATATTCTGGCTTGGTGAAAGATTGCCCCTCGAGGGCATAGCCCACTACTTTTCCATTTTTACTTATTGTTTCTCCGCCGCCATTACCCTTAGAAAACCTGCCGACAAATGCTACGATGAGTGGATAAATTACGCAGAGCAATACCAATAATACTGCTGTAAGACGTAAAGATTGTATGATGTATTTTTTCATGATGTTGTTTTTTTAGGGAATAGGAAATTGAAAAATGGGAATAGACTAGTTTAATATACAATGTCTACCCCAGGCTTTTAATCCGCTGCTTCCGCTTTTTTATTTTTTGTTTATTTTTTGTTTTTTATTATCTATTACCTACTACCCTATTTCCTATTCCCCATTCCCTTCCTTAAACAAATAAGCCAACAAGTAAATCAATTAATTTAATGCCGATAAAAGGCGCAATCACTCCTCCAAAACCATAAATCAGTAAATTTCTACGCAATAATGCGCTTGCGCCGATTGGCTTATATTCCACTCCTTTTAATGCAAGTGGTATAAGTATTGGGATGATGATTGCATTGAAAATTACGGCAGAAAGTATTGCGCTTTCTGGACTGTGTAAACCCATAATATTTAAACTTTGCAGGGCTGGAATAGAAGCGATAAATAGCGCAGGAACAATGGCAAAATATTTAGCCACATCATTCGCAATAGAAAAGGTAGTCAATGTTCCGCGGGTGATTAGCAACTGCTTTCCAATCTCCACAATCTCAATTAGCTTTGTAGGATCATTGTCTAAGTC
The DNA here is from genome assembly GCF_040547165.1 of Pedobacter sp. UYP30. Taxonomy (NCBI): domain Bacteria; kingdom Pseudomonadati; phylum Bacteroidota; class Sphingobacteriia; order Sphingobacteriales; family Sphingobacteriaceae; genus Pedobacter; species Pedobacter sp. UYP30. The sequence continues at coordinate 223,632 of NZ_JBEPPD010000005.1, forward strand.
GACCATGTTACCAGCTTCTTTAGCCGCTTGGGTTCCGCTATTCATTGCCACACCAACATCTGCCTGGGCAAGTGCTGGAGCATCGTTTGTTCCATCGCCCATCATAGCCACCAACTTACCTAAAGCTTGTTCATCTTTAATGTAGTCATTTTATCTTCTGGCTTTGCTTCTGCGATGAAATCATCTACACCTGCTTTTTCTGCGATAAACTTTGCGGTTAAAGGATTGTCTCCAGTAACCATTACGGTTTTCACGCCCATTTTTCTTAACCGTTCAAAACGTTCGCTAATGCCTGGCTTAATGATATCCTGAAGTTCGACTACACCAAGTGCTTTATCATTTTCTGAGACCACTAATGGTGTTCCACCGTTACTGGCGATAGCTTTTACCCATTCCTCAATGTCTTCTGGAAAAGGATTTCATGCTTTCAAAACGATGTTACGAATGGAATCAAAAGCACCCTTACGAATCCTTTTTCCTTCCATCGTATCCAAACCACTAGACCTAGTCTCTGCTGTAAATTTGATAAATGTAGATCCTTGAGGAGCTGTTCTTAAAACCGCATTATCTTGTAACCCGGCCAATTCTACAATCGATTTTCCTTCTGGAGTTTCATCAGCTAATGAACTCAATACACAAGCATCTGTAAAGCTCTTATTATCTACGCCCGCGGTAGGGTAAAATTTTGTTGCCTTTCTATTTCCAATTGTGATTGTGCCTGTTTTATCCAACAGTAACACATCAATATCTCCGGCGGTTTCCACTGCTTTACCAGATTTGGTAATCACATTTGCTCTCAAAGCCCTGTCCATTCCGGCAATACCAATGGCAGAAAGTAAGCCGCCAATAGTGGTAGGGATTAAACAAACGAAAAGAGAAATTAAAGCCGCAATGGTGATGGGTGTATTTGCATAATCTGCAAAGGGTTTTAGTGTGATACACACAATAATAAACACCAAAGTAAAACTTGCCAATAAAATGGTTAAGGCAATTTCATTTGGAGTTTTTTGGCGAGATGCACCTTCCACCAAAGCAATCATTTTATCCAAAAAGCTCTCGCCAGGTTGGGTATTTACCATTACTTTAATCTCATCCGACAATACCTTTGTTCCACCAGTTACAGAAGATTTATCGCCACCTGACTCCCGGATAACCGGTGCAGATTCTCCTGTAATGGCTGATTCATCTATGGTTGCAATTCCTTCGATAATTTCTCCATCCGTTGGAATAGTATCGCCGGTTTCGCAAACAAACACATCACCTTTTTTTAGCAAAGCTGAAGACCTTGTTTCTATAGTTCCATCAGCTAAAAGTACTTTTGCAGGTGTTTCTTCGCGCGTTTTCCTTAACGAATCTGCTTGTGCTTTACCTCTAGCTTCGGCAATTGCTTCTGCAAAATTGGCAAACAATACGGTAAGCAACAATACAAAGAAAATGCAGAAGTTATAGATCGCCGATCCCTGCCCTTCGTGATTTATAGAATAAACCGTAACATAACCCATTACCAATGTTCCTACCTCTACGGTAAACATCACCGGGTTTTTGATCATTACCCTAGGATCTAACTTGATGAATGACTGTTTTAGAGCAGTTTGCACTAATGCAGGTTCAAATAATTTATTTTGAGATTTCATGTTATTCGTATTTTAATTAAGAGAAATTATGGTGTTTTGGAAATAGAAAATTGGGAATAGGTAATTGATTGAGCTTGCTATTACTGAAGTGGAAATGAAGAATTGGAAATAGGGAATAGGCTGGGTTTGTTATCGAGTTATCTAGAAATAGGTAATGGGAAATTGATGGGATTGTTAGGTTCGCATCTCGTCTATTCCCTGTTTGCCTATTGTCCATTTCCTCACTTGCTATTTCCCTATTCGCCATTTCCTTATTCAAATGAAAAGCTGTAAATTTCATAAAAAATACCGCTATGAAACCACACCAAAATTTAGAGGTATGGAAACAGAGTTTTAATCTTGTGAAGAGATTATATTCCCTTACTTCAAAATTTCCTGCTGATGAGAGATTTGGTCTGACATCGCAAATTAGGAGAGCATGCACGTCAATCCCAGTAAATATTGCCGAAGGTTCTGCTAGACGGTCAGATAAAGAATTACAGCAGTTTCTATACATTGCTCTTGGATCAGCCAGTGAATTAGACACGTTGTTGTTGTTATCGAGAGATTTAGGATTTGTTACTTCTGATGATTTTGATAATGTATCCATCGATTTAGAGTTAATTTTTAAACTTTTATTAGGTTTTATAAATATGGTTAAGAAACGGATTGAGGGAACAGGGAGATAGAGCATAGATAATAAGGAACAGAGAATAGTAAATTGGAAATAGGTATTAGGTATTAGGTATTAGGTAAAATTCCATATTTCTTTCGTCAGAGCAAGTTTTCCTATTTTCAATTGTGCTCCAGCCAGGTTTTTTCATTCTCTCTTTTCCTATTTATTCTCCATTCGGTATTTTCCATTTTAGCTATCCTATCTATTTCCTATTCCCGATTATCTTTTATCCGCCCTACTCTGTCTCCCTATTCCCTATTTCCCCCTAACCCGCCATCTACTTCCCAATAAGCGTAAAATATTCTGCTATTAGACCTAACGTTAATGCAGGAAAGTAAGACAATGCGTTAAGGACAAAAATTACTGCGAAGGTCATAAGGCTAAATGTCAACGTATCTATTTTAAGTGTTCCGACAGATTCTGGCACATATTTTTTAGCTCCAAGTAAACCTGCTATCGCAATTGGCCCTATAATTGGAAGAAAGCGTCCGAGGAACATAACAAATCCTGTAGTCACATTCCAGAAGACATTATTATCTCCAAGACCCTCGAATCCGGAACCATTGTTCGCGTTAGAGGAGGTCATCTCATACAACATCTCAGAAAAACCGTGAAACCCGGGGTTGTTCAACCAAGTTTTTGGTTGTACCGCCCAAGCAGCATCTGGATGATTTGTAAAAACATAACTCGCCAATGCAGTTCCAGATAGAATTAAGAAGGGACTTAACAATGTAATTATTGCAGCGATCTTAACTTCTCTAGCTTCCACTTTATGTCCCAAGAATTCTGGGGTACGCCCAACCATTAATCCCGAAATAAATACGGCAATAATTAGATAGATGAAATAGTTCAGCAATCCAACGCCACAACCTCCATAAAAGGAGTTGATCATCATGCCAAGCAATTGCCATGTACCGCTCATTGGCATGGTACTATCGTGCATACTATTTACGGAGCCTGTAGAAATTATCGTGGTAACCGTACTCCAATAGGCAGATATGGCCGGCCCAAATCGGACTTCCTTCCCTTCCATGGCACCGGTAAGTTGCGAAATACCCATTCGAGCGATCGCGGGATTTCCACCAAGTTCTGACTTGACCATTGGAATTAACAATAATAACATACCGATGGTCATCACCCCGAAAATCATCCAGCTTAGACGTCTTTTCCTAATGAAAATACCGAATGCGATGACCAAAGCGATTGGAATAATTACTTGCGCTATTAATTCTACCATATTGGTTACATAGCTTGGGTTTTCTAACGGATGCGCAGAATTTACCCCAAACCAGCCGCCGCCGTTCGTGCCTAGATGTTTAATTGCAATCATAGCAGCTGCCGGCCCTCTAGATACATTTACCGTATCGCCTTGCATGGAGATAAATTGGTCTTTCCCTTGGTAACTTGTTGGTGTTCCGTTGAAAGCTAAGATGATGGCGATGACAAATGATATTGGCAGCAACAGGCGAGTGATCGATCTGACAAAAAACTCCCAAAAGTTTCCCAGTTTTTCTGTTGTCTTATCGCGAAAAGCTTTAAACAAAACTATTGCCGCAGCAATACCTGTTGCAGCACTTGTAAATTGTAGGAACATAATTACGAAGTGCTGAGTTAAATAGGTTAACCCAGTTTCTCCAGAATAATGTTGCAAATTACAGTTCACCACAAAACTAATTGCCGTGTTGAAAGATAAATCAGGACTCATCCCTGGGTTGCCATCTGGATTTAATGGCAACTTATCTTGAAACATCAAGACAAAAAAACCGTATACCAACCAGACAAGATTAATGGTTATCAGCGCTTTTAAATGCTGTTTCCAATTCATCTCTGCTTTAACATTTATTCCAGACAGCTTATAGATACCACGTTCTACGGGCTTTAAAAAGTCTGTCCACACTTTCTCTCCGGCAAATACCTTTGCCAGATACATTCCTAAAGGAATTGCTATCACCAGGGTAAGCAGGTAAGTAACAATTATTCCAAGTAATTCTGCGTTCATTTTTTTTCTTTTTTGAGGGGATGGAGAAATTGGAAATAGGAAAATGGACTTAATGTCTTTGATCTTCTTTCCGTTAAACTTCTCCCGCTTTTAGTTAAAATTTTTCGGGTTTAATCAGCACGTAAATCATATAGATAAATACGGCAACTGCGATAATGAATAATGCGATCATAATTTTTAGATTTTTTCGAACCAGTCGATTGATTTGTAAGCCACCCAACAGAGTATCAGCAGGGCAAGAAGTAGGAGAATTGTCAACATCATGTTTTTATATTTTGATAAGGGATTGCCAACTTACATACCAAAGCACAAAAAATATACATAACTAATTGATAGTAAGATATTAACAATAAAATATTTGATTTTAGTTGATTCTAAACCCTTCCATTATGGTAAGGTTATTATCATTTTGAAAGGAAGGCGATTCTAGATTTAAAGAAAAAGATAGTCAGCAGGAGATCGCAATTAGATTAAAACGACATGGCTTTATGTAGAACTTTAAATTTATCAAGAAGAGTTTTTCGATTACGCCGAAAGGTAAGATTTGGATAATTACTAAGGTCTTCGAGAACTTGTCCCGACCATTCGGGATGCTGAGACTGGCAACTATTTATAAAGAATTGGAAGGACTGGAAGAATGTTCATTAATCGCACTTTCGAGTACAACAGCAGCCAACACTAAGACACAATTGTGTTTAAGGAATCTGATATTCGTCAATCTTCCGATAAAGGGTAGTGAGCCCAATACCTAATAGACGTGCGGATTCGGTTTTATTTCCTTTGGTATAATGCAGTACTTTAATAATGTGCTGCTTTTCAACCGTTTGCATATTCATTGGATCGTCCATAATTTCTTTATGATGAAATTCATAAGGGAGTAAATTTGGGGTGATTTTATCATCATCGGCAAGAATTACTACCCGTTCCATCACATTTTTAAGTTCCCTGATGTTTCCCTTCCAATTATAGGAAGTTAACAGTGTGGCAAATTCATCATCAATAATAAGTGTCGGCTTGTTTGCATTTGCAGTAAATTCGGTCAAATAATGCATGGCGATTGGGAGGATATCGCCTCTTCTTTGTGTTAAAGGCGGGAGTTCAATGGAGAACACAGAAAGCCGATAAAAAAGATCGAGTCTAAATTTTCCTTGCTCTGCTTCCTTTTTAAGATCTCGATTCGTAGCCGCAATAATTCTAACATCGACTTTTTTGGTTTGGGTATCTCCAACTTTAATAAAGGTTTGATTCTCTAAAACCCTAAGCAGTTTGGCTTGTAGATCCATATTCATTTCGCCAATCTCATCTAGAAAAAGCGTTCCTCCATCGGCTTCCTCGAGCAGTCCGCGTTTATCTTTATCTGCACCAGTAAATGCACCTGCCTTGTAACCAAATAGCTCACTTTCTAACAAGTTGGGATTAAAACCACTACAATTAAGAGCTACAAAGGGCTTTAATTTTCTTTGGCCTTCATAGTGAATCGATTGTGAAAAAACTTCCTTACCTGTTCCCGTTTCGCCGAGCAAAAGTACCGTAGTATCTGTAGTAGAAACCTTTCGGGCCAAAGTTACGGCCTCCTTTATTGCGGCAGACTGACCCAAAATAGATGCAAAACTAAATTTAGTTCCTCCTTTATTTTCTAAATATGATAATTTCGAATTTAATTTTACCTTTTCCACGGCTTTGGAAACTAAAGGGATAATCCGATCATTATCATCTCCTTTTGTAATGTAATCGAATGCACCATTTCGCATAGCCATAACGCCATCTTTGATGGTGCCATAGGCAGTTAGATTTATTACCTCAACATTCGGACTAATTTTTTTAATCTCTCTCACCAACTCCACACCGTTAACGTCGGGTAGTTTTACATCACTAATAACCACATCAATTTCTTGCTGCTTTAACATATTAAGGCCTGCTTTCCCATTGATTGCCTCGAACACTTCGTAACCTTCTAAACTTAATATCCGCGCCAAAAGCTGACTGAGTTTTTTCTCGTCGTCTATAATAAGTATTTTGCCAGAAGATTGGTTTGCCATCGTTTTACAAAGCTATCGATTTTGTATAGTTTACTGCAAACGATTTTTTTCGAATATCAAGTGAAAGCTTTTTGCTTTTTTTCTACATTTAAGCTGCCCTTTGATATAATCCTGATAGATGAGCACTTGTCTAAGACGATGTTACAAAATCTTACAACACTCTCCTTTAATCTTGTAATAAATTATTCGTAGAAAGGTTTATCTTTGTCTTTAATAGGCTGAAAACAGCTCTGCCCATTAGAACAACAAATTTTGAAACTGCTTAAAAACATATCCGTTTTATTTTTAGCCCTGCTGATTTGTTATAATGCTTCAGCAGCATCCCTATCCATACATTTTTGTAGCGGTAAGATAAGCAGTATATCCTTTTCAGAAAAAATGGATTGCGGAATGGAAATGCAAACTTGCAAGTCTTCCAATGCCGAGCATAAACAATCTGTTAAAAAAACAGATAATTGTTGTAAAAACCTGCTGTTAAAGAACAAGGTAAAAGTTCAAAACGTAGAGAAAGCTGAGAAAACAAGTCTCACATCAAACTTAATCAAAGCAAACTTTCCCTTATACAGCCAAGGGTTGGCTTTAACGCCTTTTCATTTAAGACAATTTAACTACGTCAACCCCCATCCTCAATGGGAGTTTCTGTCGCCAAAAAACAGCATTTATCTGCTTGTTCAAAACTTCCGTAATTAGGATTTTTCCTTTTCCTATTCTAATAAACGATTGGCTTTAAGCCGATGATAATCCTATTTTAATTTTTTTTTCATGATAGAGAAACTGATTGCGGTTTCGCTCCGCAATAGATTCGTGGTGTTACTCTTGGCAGCCATAATTTTTGGTTTTGGTCTGTTCGCCATCAAAAACAATAAGATTGATGCCATCCCTGATTTATCAGAGAACCAGGTTATTGTATTTACCGAATGGCAAGGACGTAGCCCACAAATTATAGAAGACCAGGTTACTTACCCCTTAGTTACCGGTTTGCAGGGCATTCCGGATGTGAAATACGTACGCGCTAATTCTATGTTTGGAATGAGCTTTATTTACGTTATTTTTAAAGACGGTGTAGATAATTATTGGGCAAGATCTAGGGTTTTAGAAAAACTCAGTACCATTAATAACACGCTTCCAAAAGATGTTGTTCCAACACTTGGGCCAGACGGAACTGGCGTTGGCCATGTACTTTGGTACACCCTTAAAACCGATGGAATGGATTTGGGAGAACAGCGTGCAACCCAAGATTGGTACATAAAATTTGCACTTCAAAACGTTGATGGCGTAAGTGAAATAGCTTCTTTCGGCGGTTTCCAAAAGCAATATCAAATAACCATCGACCCGAATAAAATGGCCTACTTTAACGTAGGCATTAAAGAAGTTATGGATGCGGTAAACGCCAACAACAACGAAGCTGGCGGACGGAAGTTTGAGCTTGGTAGCACTGGATACATCATCAAGACTTCGGGTTACATAAAATCTATAAAAGAGATAGAGAACATCGCCATCAAAACCAAAAATTCTATACCAGTACGGATTAAAGATGTTGCCAATGTACAAATGGCTGGCGAAGGCAGATTGGGCATTTTTGATCTAAACGGAGCCGGAGAGGCAGTTGGCGGAATAGTGGTAATGAGAAGTGGCGAAAATGCAGATGAGGTTATCAAAAGAGTAAAACTAAAAATGAACGAAGTTGCAAAAGGACTGCCAAAGGGAATGTCTTTCAACATTGTTTATGATCGAGGGAAACTGATTGAGGAATCTATAAATAGCATCAGCCACACTTTAATAGAGGAAATGATTGTGGTCTCACTCATCGTTATCATCTTCTTGATGCATTGGCGAAGTGCCATCAGCATTATTATACAAATTCCGATAACGATAGCCGCAAGTTTTATTTTATTGAATGCGTTTGGCATTAGTTCCAACATCATGTCTTTAACAGGAATCGCCTTGGCAATTGGGGTGATTGTAGATAATGGAATTATTATGAGCGAAAATGCTTACAAACAACTGTCCATTAGGCAAGAAGAACTTAATAAAACCATCAAACCGGAATAAAATGAAAAATATTTTCAAAAAAAGTTCCGAAAAGGACTATGTAAAACTGGATAATAAAGAAAGATTGAGCATTATAGAAAGAGCCTGTAAACAAGTCTCCCGAGGTGTTTTTTATTCTACCGTTATCATTATTACCTCGTTTCTGCCCGTTTTTTTATTGACGGGGCAAGAGGGCAAGCTTTTCCATCCCTTGGCCTACACCAAATCATTCATTTTATTTGTTGATGCGTTTTTGGTGGTAACCTTGGCCCCGGTTTTAATTTCCTTTTTTATGAAAGGGAGATTTAGACCCGACAATCATAATCCCATAAACAGGTTTTTAGAAAAAGTTTATGAGCCAACAATCAGAGCTTGTCTCAAATATCGCAAAACTACGCTTGGCATAAATATTTTGGCACTGTTGGTAAGCATACCCATGTTAATGAGTTTGGGAAGAGAATTTATGCCTCCACTGGATGAGCAATCTATTCTTTTTATGCCTGTAACCTTACCAGACATTTCCAATTCTGAGATTAAGAGGATTTTACAGGTTCAGGATAAGATCATCAAAGCTACACCAGAGGTAGAACAGGTTTTGGGAAAAGCGGGCAGAGCAAACACTGCAACGGATAATTCGCCCATCAGTATGATTGAAACAATCATTCAACTTAAACCTAAAAGCGAATGGCGGGAGGGAATGACAAAAAAGAAGATTGTTGCCGAACTCGACAAGAAGCTACAGATACCTGGCGTGGTAAACGGCTGGACACAGCCCATCATCAACCGGATAAACATGCTTTCTACAGGAATTAGAACAGATGTAGGCGTGAAAGTTTATGGGCAGAATTTAAAAGACATCTATAAAGTTGAAGAGCAGATCAAAGCCAAATTGGAAGGAATTAACGGCGTAAAGGATTTATATGTAGAGCCTGTTACTGGCGGCAAATATCTGGATATGAACATTAAAAAAGATCAGATTTCTAGGTATGGATTAAGCGTAGATGATGTAAATGCCACGGTAGAAGCTGCAATTGGAGGCGTTCCCTTTGCAAACACCATAGAAGGAAGGGAACGGTTTGGAATATCAATCCGTTTGGGGCAAGATTACAGAAACAGCATCGAAAAACTAAAAAGGATACCTCTAAAATCTATGGATGCGGGCGTAATTCCACTGTCGTCTGTAGTTGATTTTAAATTAACGGACGGCCCACCAATGATTACCTCAGAAAACGCCCTTTTGCGTGGAGCTGTAATGTTCAACGTAAGAGATAGAGATTTGGGAACAACGGTAAAAGAAGCCATTGATAAGATAAATACAGAACTGAATTTACCCAAGGGATATTTTGTGGAATGGAGCGGACAGTACGAAAATTTAATACGTGGACAAAAAACCTTATTGCTGATTTTACCCATTGTCCTGGTGATCATATTCCTATCCCTTTATCTTGCCTTCAAATCTGCAAGAGAAGCCTTGCTAAGTTTGGTTACCATTCCTTTTGCTCTGATTGGTGGCGCCTATATGGTCTATTTTTACGGCGTTAATCTCTCCATAGCTGTGGCCGTTGGATTTATAGCCCTGTTTGGAATTGCCGTAGAAACCGGTGTGGTAATGGTTATTTACCTGAACGATGCCATGCAGCAATTGGTAAAGGAAAAAGGAAATTCTAGCGAGACGATAACAAAAGAAGATTTAAGACAATACGTAATTATGGGTGCCGCAAAAAGATTGCGCCCAAAAATAATGACCGTTTGTGTGGCACTGTTTGGATTAATTCCCGTGTTGTGGAGCACCGGCGTGGGTAGCGATGTGATGTTGCCGATTGTATTGCCGATGATTGGGGGGGTACTCACTTCTTCTACGCACATTCTGTTGGTTACACCATTGATATTTTTAATGACAAAAGAGTATGAACTCAAAAAATTCGGAAAACTGGAGGTGCTAGATGTTACACACTAAAAAACTAATCTTTTTGCTAAGCTTAATGTTCACGGCCGGTGGTTTGATGGCTCAAGAGACGTTGACTTTAGACTCTGTTATAGGCAAAATAAAATCCAACAATCCTGGACTGAAAATGTATCGGGAAACCATAAAAAGTAAAGATGCATTGGTGGAAGGCGCTTCTGCATGGATGGCTCCGATGGTTGGAGTGGGAACATTTATGACGCCCTACAACAATTTTTCTAGGCCAGGCGGCCAGCAAGACGGATCTTTGATGTTGGTTGCAGAACAAAAGATTCCAAATCCAGCCAAACTTAAAGCCAACAAAGCTTTTTTAGCGCAACAGTCGGCGGTTACTGAGCAGGCTTATGCCGATAATTTTAATGATTTAAGGGCTTTGGCGCGGTCAACTTATTTTGAAATTTCGACAGAAGAACGTGGATTAAATTTTCTTCGCAAGAATCTCACTACGCTCCAAAATTTAAAGAAACTCGCTGAGATAAGGTACACGTACAACCAAGCTGGCCTTTCCCAGATTTATAGTATGGAGGCCAAAATATACGAAACCCAAAATAAGATCACCTCGGCAGATGCCAAGATAGCTATTGGGAAGATAAAGCTCAATGCGTTGATGAACAGACCTAAAGACACCGATTTTTTAATAGATACCGTTGAGTATGGTTTTGCTAAAAGTGTGATAGATAACGTGCTCAGCCTTGCAGAAAACAGAAGCAGTGTAAAAATGATTGATGCGCAGACAAAAAGCTTGGGATTGGAAAATCGCCTCATAGCATCTGAGGGGAAGCCTGAGTTTAGCATTCAGTTTAACCACATGCAAACCTACAATAGCAATAAGACAAACCTGTTTTCATTGATGGCGGGCATTACCATTCCTATTGCTCCATGGGCTGCAAAATCTTATCAGGCAAAGCTAAAAGCAAACAATTTTGATGCATCGGCCATGGCTTATCAGAAGGAAAACATGATAAACAATTTGGTAGGTATGATAAAAACCCAAGAGACACAATTAACACAGATTCAGAAAGAACTGAAGGTGTATGACGATAAAATCTTGCCATCTATGACAAAAAGCTACGAAACCCTGCTACTCAGTTACCAAGAGAACAAAGCAACTATTTTAGATGTACTCAATTCCTGGAAAGAACTAAACGACAGTCAATTAGAATATATCGATTTGTTAAACAAGTATTACCAAAACTTCGCAGAATATGGAAAAAATGTGGAGAAATAGATCTGAGATGGAAGAATCAAGAATCAAAAATCAAGATTTGCCTAGCATCTTCAAAAAGACTGCAATGCTGCTATTTTTAGTAATTATGGTTACAAGTTGCCAAAACAAAAGTAGTTCTAATGGTAGTGTGAAAGCAGACGTGAAATACACCTGCTCTATGCACCCTCAAATTTTGGAAGATAAGCCCGGTTCTTGCCCTATTTGCGGGATGGAGTTGACAATAAAACATCAAGAGCATTTAACAATAGCAGTCGATTCGTCGCTTTCAAAGGTAATCCATGCAACAAATGAAGTGGTTTTGAGCGATATCAATACGATTACGGTTGGTAAGAAAACAGTTAGCGACACCCTTTTGCTAAACGGCATGGTAACTTACGACTCCAATAACCTAAAAACCATTTCGGCCCGCATAGGTGGCAGGATAGAAAAGCTTTTTGTTAAATACAACTTTCAAAAAATTACGAAAGGACAAAAAATCATGGAAATTTACAGTCCAGAATTGGCCGCTGCCCAACAAGATTTGTTGTATGTAAAAGCCAAGGGCGATTATAATTTGCTACAGCAGACCAAAACCAAACTTCGGCTATTGGGAGTGGAAGAGAACCAGATAGAACAAATTTTAAAAACCCAAAAAGTAAATTACCGCATACCGATTTACAGTACGGCTTCGGGATATTTGATAGATGCCAACACTGCCAAATCGAACAATGAGGTAGATCCATCAAACCCAGCAACTTTAAATACAGAGAACTCCAGCATTTCGATAATTGAAGGCCAGTATGTGAAAACCGGAGATGCTTTGTTCAAGGTATTTAACAGCAACAATGTTTGGGCAGATTTTTACGCAAATGCGACCGAGGCGTCTGCGCTAAAGAAAAATCAGGCCATAAACATTAATTCAAACGCTGGCAATATTAATGCAAAAGTAGGTCTCGTTCAGCCCTATTTTTACGGTGGTCAATCCTACAGCGTGATTAGGGTTTATCTGGCAAACCTCAAGCAAAACTTTAAAATTGGCGAATTGCTACAGGGAAAAATAATCATTACCCCCCAAACTGGTCTCTGGATACCAATTGAGGCCGTTTATAAATTGGGTAATAAAAATGTTGTCTTCATAAAGCAAAACAATGTTTTAAGAGCCAGGGCAGTTAAGGTCTCAAAAATCGCAAATGCAAGGGCGTTGATTGCGGACGGACTAGCCGAAGGCGACCAGATTGCCTCCAATGCTAGTTATTTAATAGACACAGAGAGTTTCATCAAAACCGAGAATTAAAATGAGAAGATCAAACTATGGCTATTTCTTGTTTGTTGCAGGCTTCTTTTTTCTGTTGATCAGTGCTTGTTCGCAAAATGAGAAAACAGCCAAACATGAAGAAACGCATGTAAAATACACCTGCCCAATGCATCCTCAAATCGTAGAGGAAAAGCCCGGCGACTGCCCAATTTGCGGAATGGAACTGGTAAAAGTGAGCCAACAAAAAACCGTATCGGGTTTAACCCTTAGCGAAAACCAAATCCAGTTGGCCAATGTTAAAACGATAAGGGTTGGCACAGGTAATTTTACAGACAGTAAATTATTGAACGGCAGCTTGGTGAGCAATCCTGAAAATAATGCGGCGGTAGCCAGTAAGTTTGCCGGCAGAGTAGACAAGTTGTATTTTAAAGAACCCGGCCAGCAAATAAATGCAGGGCAAGCCTTATATAAAATTTACAGTGAAGACTTGCTGGCGCTCCAAAAAGACTATCTCCTAAACCAAAAACAGCAAAATGCTTTTCCAAACGAAACTATTTATAAGCGTTTAACGGAGGCGGCGAAAAACAAACTGATGCTCTACGGATTATCGAAAAACCAGATTAAACAGCTCAGCGATAAAAACACAACCGATCCTTATATCACGGTCTATTCTCCGAAGAGCGGCTTGATTACAGAGGTTAACATAGAAGAAGGCCAATATTTAACTGAAGGAATGCCGGTTTTAAAGATAGAGAACCTAGAAAGGCTTTGGGTCGAAGCGGATGCCTACCCGTCGGAAATTAGCGGTATAAAAGTTGGGCAAGCAATGGTGGCTACCGTTGCAGGATACGAAAATGAGCCCATTGCAGGAAAAATAGAATTCATCAGTCCACAATTTGCTGGCGGCACACAAATTTTAACAATCAGAGCCAGTATTCCCAATCGCCAAAAAAAGTACCAGCCTGGTATGCAAGCAAATATCAGTTTGCCTTCCGGCGATAAAAAAGGCGTTATAAGTATCCCCAATGATGCACTGACCAGAACTACAAACGAAAATTACGTTTGGATTAAAACCAGTAAAGACCATTTCGATAGGAGAATGGTAGAGGTTGGCCAAGAAAGCGACGAAAACATCATCATTAAAAGTGGGATTAAGAAGGGAGAGCAGGTGGTAATAAGTGGCGCTTACCTGCTTACCAGCGAAATTATTTTAAAAAATGGCAACAATGGCATGGGTAAGATGCAGATGTAAATAGAAAACAACTAATTAAATAAAATCTAATAATTAAAATCATGAAAAGAACAATTTTAACATTGAGTTTGGCAGCAAGTATTTTAGCTGCATGCAATAACGGCAACACCAAAACAACTGATGTAAGTAGTAAGCCGACAACTGAAACCATGAGCGCTTCGACTCCAGAGCCGAATCAAAACCCATTAATAGCCGATTATCTTTCCATTAAAGACGCATTGGTTAAAGACGATAGCAAAACTGCAGCAGAAGCTGGCAAGACATTGGCAGAAACCCTAAAAGCTTATGATGCAAGTGGCTTAAATACGGCGCAGAAAAAAACGTTTGATGATATAAAGCCAGATGCGCTCGAAAACGCAGAACATATAAGTGAAAATGCCGATAAAATAGCCCATCAGAGAGAGCATTTTATACTGCTAAGCGAAGACATGTACGATCTGGTTAAATCTTTGGGCACCAAACAAACCTTATATAAAGACTTTTGTCCAATGGCTAACGATAAAAAAGGGGCTTTTTGGATAAGTTCGATAAAAAACATCCAAAACCCATATATGGGGCAAAAGATGAATACTTGTGGTTCTGTTAAAGAAACGATCAATCAATAGTCGCTGATGAAATATTTTAAAATTATCGCATTGTTTATCATTTTCTGCTTAATTGCAATCCAATTTTTTCGACCGGAGCGAAACATTATAAGCAATCCATCGGCTGTAGCCATTACCAAAGTGGTAACTGTACCGGCCAATGTGTCGATGATTTTAAAAACAGCTTGCTATGATTGCCATAGCAATAATACAAATTACCCGTGGTATGCCAACATCCAACCGGTAGCGTGGGTGTTGGCCAATCACATCAAAGACGGCAAAAGCGATTTAAATTTTAGCGATTTCGGTAATTACTCGGCAAGGCGACAAAAGAGCAAGTTATCTGCAATAGAAGATGCGATAAGGGATAAAACAATGCCACTGACTTCCTACACACTTATCCACAACGAAGCTAGACTTAGCAAGAAGCAGAAAGAACTATTAATTAGGTGGGCTGACAAAACATTGGTAGGCTATTAAGAATTTACAAATCAAAAATGAAATGAAAAAAATTAAACTATTTATTCTAATAATGTTGGGCGTTTATACTGCAATGGCTCAGCAAAACATCAAGAGCATCAGTTCAACATCAGATGACCATCTTATCCATCCGGGCAAGCGAGTAGTTTATGATTTATATTTAACCGACACGCTTGTCAATTTTACAGGGAAAAAGGTATTTGCCCAGGCCATTAACGGCCAAATTCCCGGACCTACGTTGCGTTTTACCGAGGGCGATACCGCAGTAATCCACGTGCATAACAAGATGAAAGATGAAACTTCACTGCATTGGCACGGCATCCTCATTCCTAATAAATATGACGGCGTTCCATATTTAGAAACGGCTCCCATAATGCCGGGCCAAACCCACGATTTTATATTTCCGCTGCGCCAAACGGGCACTTATTGGTACCATTCTCATACAAAATTGCAAGAGCAAACCGGGTTATTCGGTTCCATCGTAATTGAGGCGCAAGATAAATCAAACAAAATAGATCAATACCCTGATAAGGTTTTGTTGCTTTCTGACTGGACAAACCAAAACCCGAAGAATGTACTGCGATTGCTGAAACGTGGAAGCGATTATTTCGCGATTAAAAAAGGGGCAGTGCAAAGTTATGGCGAAGCCATTTCTAAAGGTTATGGGAGCGATAAACTGAAGATGGAGTGGATGCGCATGCCCGCGATGGACATAAGCGATGTTAAATACGATAAGTTTTTCATCAACGGAAAAGAAAACGTAGCACAAAATTTTAAGCCTGGAGAAACGGTTAGGCTTAGGTTGATAGACGGTTCTTCCTCTACTTATTTCTGGACGCAGTTTGCCGGTGGACAGATGACTGTTATCGCAGCAGATGGCTTGGAAATACAACCGGTCAAAGTAGATAAATTGCTAATTGGCGTTGCAGAAACGTACGATGTGCTTATCACCATCCCAAAAAATGGAAAATATGAATTTAGGGCAACGCCGCATGATGTATCTGGCCAGGTCTCTACTTATTTTGGTGAGGGAGAAATGCATAAAGCGCCAGACATTCCGAAAATGAACTACTTTAGGATTATGCACAGCATGAGCCAGATGATGATGGGCATGAAAGGCATGCAGATGAGCGCCGTTAAAAACGAAAAACTCAAAAAAGCAGGGATGCTTTATGAAACCCCCAAAGGGATGGAAGGCAAAATGGGAACGCCCAACACAGACGAAATGAATATGGGAGGCATGAAGATGGGCAACATGAAGATGGACGGTATGGAGGGAATGGACATGAAGACCGACTCTTCTAAAATGAAGATGGGCAACATGAACCATAACGGCATGAAGATGGACGGCATGAAGGGGATGGACACGAAAACCGACTCCTCTAAAATGAAAATGGCCAACATGAACCATAACGAGATGAAGATGGACGGCATGAAGGGCATGGACATGAAAACCGATTCTTCTAAAATGAAGATGGGCAACATGAACCATAACGACATGAAGATGGACGGCATGAAGGGCATGGATATGAAAACCGATTCTTCTAAAATGAAGATGGGCAACATGAACCATAACGAGATGAAGATGGACGGCATGGACATGGGTGGCGGAATGAATATGACAATGGGCATAAAAGACGACGGTAGGGGCGTAAAAATGACTGTTCTAGGCTCTATGATGCATAGTTTGGGCGGCGACGGCAAGATTTTAACTTACGGTATGCTAAAAGCCAAAGCATCAACCGAGATAGATTCTAAGCAGCCGGTAAGAACATTTCAACTTTACTTAACTGGCTCCATGTTAAGGTATGTGTGGAGTATTAATAACAAAACGCTTTCAGAGCAAGACGTTTTATCCATAAAAAAAGGAGAAAAAGTGAGGTTTGTAATGCACAATACCACCATGATGGAACACCCGATGCATCTTCATGGCCACTTTTTTAGAGTGCTTAACGGTCAGGGAGAACTTTCTCCGCTAAAACATACGGTGAGTGTAGAACCGATGCAAACTGTAACCATAGAGTTTGATGCCAACGAACAAAAAGACTGGTTTTTCCATTGCCACATTCTCTACCACATGAACGCGGGCATGGCGAGAATAGTCCGTTACCAAAACTCCCCAATAACTCCAGAAGTTGCGCAGTATCGAGATAATAATCCTGTTTTAAGAGAATCCAACCATCCGTTTTTCTGGGCAAGCAACGCCTTCCAATCGCAGGGAAATTATGGCATGTTCAATGTCTCAAACACACGCTATAGTTTTAATTCCGACTGGCGTTTTAGTTATGATGGGCGTTATGAGGTAACACCTAGGTTGGAACGCTACTTAGATAACCGATTTTTTCTATCTGCCTATTTGGGCGGAGAGTTCAAGAATGATACAAAAGGTGGTGCATTTGTAAAGGACGATAAGCAAAATGCCTTTTTAGGACTTCGCTATCTATTGCCTCTATTTATCCAGACAGATGTACGGATAAGTCAGCGCGGAAAGGTTCGTTTTGAAATTGGCAGATCAGATATTCCCATTTCCAACCGCATAAGGTTTGGCGGAAGCTGGAATACAGATAACGAATATAGATTAAATACCACCTATATTTTAGGAAAAAAACTGGGTATATCTGCAAGTTATGATAGCGATTATGGCTATGGGGCTGGTTTAAGAGTGATGTATTAAATTTAAAGCAATGAAAAAATTAATTTTGAGTTTGGGGTTTACTGTGCTAACCTTTGCCGTGCTCGCGCAGACACAACAGGTCGAGTCTGAAGTTAGATTTCCAAATTACCACCCATTGGTGGTTCACTTTCCAATCATCCTCCTATTGGCCGCGGCCGTAATGCAAATAGGTGTGCTATTTTTTAAAAACAAGGCTTACAATTACACCATCATCGCATTTACGATCATAGGCTTTGTCACCGGACTACTGGCGTCTAATCTGTTTCATGCACATGCCTCAGAAAGTATTCCAGCCGCCCAGATGGCGATATTTGAAAGCCATGAAAAATTTGCCAACATTACCATCTGGCTAAGCGGAATTGCCGCATGCGTCAAACTGCTCGGTTTATTTATCAAGATGAAATGGGTGGAGACATTAGCTTTAGTTTTGTTGCTGGGCTCGGCTGTTGCGGTAAGCATCGCCGGCCATCATGGCGCAGAACTGGTATATAAATACGGCATTGGCCCTGAGGGCAAAAAACTGGAACAGGAAAATTAATAATCATAAAAATTTAAAAACATGGATAATCAAACCTCTAAAACAGAACAAACACAGAACATGGGCTACCGTAAATTTGCGTTAACTATGGCGGTGTCCTTTGTAGTTATGTACGGCATTATGTTCATTAACATTGTGGATATACATCATTTCTACATCAGCTTAACAAGGATTTATATGGCATTGTTGATGGTAAGTTTGATGGCAATTGTGATGCTTTTTATGATGGGCAAAATGTATCCAAATAAAAAAACAAATAACCTTATCATAATTGGAAGCGTAGTCGTTTTTGGTCTTGTGCTCACAGCTTTAAGAACGCAAACCCCAGTTGGAGATGAACAATACATGAAAGCGATGATCCCCCACCACTCCTCTGCAATAATGACGAGTGAAAACGCCAACATCAAAGACCCCGAGGTAAGAAAACTCGCTGATGGCATTATCGAAGCCCAGAAAAAAGAAATCGCGGAGATGAAGGCAATTCTTGCGCGCATGGAGAAATAAAAGATAACTAAACTATTGATTATCGGCATAGCACATTGGAGGAAATACTCTAAAGCCCGCCGAAAACGCATTTAAGGGCAAAAAATGAAATTTTAACCCTAGAAATCACACCGAAAAAAATCGAAACTAAATTATCTTCTCGATGTTATACGATAACAAAATTAAAACATAAGAAAATGAAAAAAGTATTAATGGCCCTATTCGTTATGGCAATCAGCTTTAGCGCAATGGCACAAACGACAAAGAGTGATTCGTCAACGAGTGATTCGGCAAAGAGTGATTCGACAATGAAGGATCACGTTATGATGATGGACGGCAAAATGATGGTGATGAAAGCCGGTAAAACCACAATGATGGATAAAGACATGACGATGTCTAATGGCACTATGGTGATGATGGACGGTAAAATGAAAATGAAAGATGGTAAAACCATGAAGATGAAAAACGGTCAGGCTATGGACATGGATGGAATGATGATGCCAATGAAAATGAAGGGTAAGAAGATGAAAGACATGAAAATGGAGAAAGATACTACAATGGAGAAAGATACTACAATGAAGATGTAAACAAATTCGGTGTGGTTGATTTTAGAAGTTCTACTTCGATTGTCATTCACTGCCAGAAATTAAGCAACGCATGAAACCTCTGGACATAGTCCAGAGGTTTTTTTGTTTATTCCACGACTTCCCTGAGGATTTTTTGGGAATATTCTCTTCGGATAGCCACAGGCAGTAACTGCATCAAAGACATTCATAAAGGAAATGCAACTTTCAAATGCAAATCCAAAAAAATGACATCAAAAAAGAACGTAACCAAATCGTTGGCTTATGCTAGCCCAACGAAACCTTAACTGTTGTTAATAATAGTTATTCTATTTTCTTGCATATTTTATCCATTGATTGGTGTCCACGTACATATTTCATCACAATTTTGTCGTAAGTCTGAAAAAAGAATATAATGAATTGGTGTTTAAATTGATTTCATTGTAATTCCTGCTAAAGCTGTCTTGTTTGACATTTTGTAATATGCGAGTCTGTTTGAAAAATCTACTCAACGAAAGATTTTCAAAGACTATGTGCTTGCTGTTCTCTCAATTGCATTTTTACTGAATGCTATCTGGGAGATTTTGCAAATACCTCTGTATAAAGGAGGATCGTATTCATTGAGCCATATTCTTTTTTGCCTATTGGCTTCGGTGGCGGATGCTATAATGGTATTGCTCATTTATTTTGGCTTTGCTCTGGTTTATAAAAATGCCCCGTGGATTGAAAACCTAAAGCGCAGCAAAATTATTCTTTTGATATTGGCAGGTGCGATAAGTGCCGTTCTTGCAGAAACAAGGCATTTATCAATCGGTACTTGGAGTTATGCAGACACCATGCATGTGATCCCAATTTTGAATGCTGGCCTTTCTCCAGTTTTGCAGTTCATGATTTTACCTTTGCTTATTTACACGCCATCCTTGAACATGACAAAGCGTTTCTTTAGTTAAAAGCGTCCGTTATTGTTGTATTCTCACAAGTTAAATTTGACAAGGTCTGGATGGCATTTATTTCATTAGTTTTCCTTGACTTAATTTCATTGCCTAAAGAGATATGCCACGGGCATGCTTGCGGCACTTTTGGCAAATAGCCACCTTCCCCTCCCAATGTCATTAACTTAACGGTTTCGTCATTTTGAACGCAGTGAAAAATCTCACTGGCTATGACCGATGTAAGATTTGATATTGCTTTCCCCTAGTTGTGAGACCTCTCGCTGTGCTCGACGCGACGACTTCATTGTTTTTAAGTTAATTACATTGCCCACCCGGCTAGCAAAACCTACAGACAAAAACAATATTAAAATATCCAAAAATATTTTAGCAAAAATAATGGTCGAACCTAGGTTAGTGTCGTTGGAAAACTTAAAATTCGATACATAATATTTTTAATAAGGCGAGTTAGAAAGTGTGAATCCTACAACATATCAGCAACATTGTGTAATTATAACCAGTTAGATTAAACTACTTTTATGTGACAGTAAAAAGTAATGAAAAAAACGGCGGCCTTATTGCTTCTAGTATTTTACACAGCTACCACTTTTGGGGTAACGCTCAACTTTCATTATTGTGGAGATAAATTAGACCATGTTTCTGTCTCAAATTTTAGCAATAAACATACTTGTTCCTGTGCCCCCGGTACTATGCCCAAAGGCTGTTGTAAGGACAAGAAGGTTTTCAGTAGAACAGATAATCATAAGAAGTTTATAGAATCATTTAGCTTTAACGAAATGGCTTCTAATTGTTATTTGCCTGTTATTACTGACCATACAAATTATAATTTATGGACTGTAAAAAGGAGTAACAACTATTTTGCTTATCAAGTTAGACGAGCGGCCTTATTTCCCATCTACCTATCTGTTAGGTCACTACGAATATAATACCAGACTTATTTGAGTATAATTTATCAGGCGCAGTCATTGTTGTCAAGCAATTTGGCATTTTCTATATAATTTACCCTCAAATATCCCTCCAATAGCACATTGCTTCATAAATGTGTTTTGAGCACATAAATGTGTGTTATTCAAAAAAAATATTTGCGATTGATACGAATTTCACAAGATGTGGGTTGGGTCAATTAAATAAATGTCCCATTCAAATAAATTCACTAAATGAATTTTAGAAAGAGACCACTTAATTAAGAAACATACCGATGAAAATACATTTGACTATAAAAAACATGTGCTGTGGCAGATGTATTGTAGAAGTGAAGAGAATATTTGAAGGATTGGGTTTACCACCTCTTCAGGTTAATTTGGGAGAGGTGGTAGTTGAAAAATCTATACCCGAGGGTTTACAAGAAAAACTTATTAAAAAATTGGAAGATCACGGATTTGCCCTAGCCTTGTCTGCTGATGAGAAACTGGCCGTAGATATCCAAACATTACTAGTAACCTATCTTCATGAATACCTTTTAGCTAAAGAAAAGGCGCTCACTATTTCGAGTTATTTATCAGGTAAACTTTTTAAAAGCTATAAATATTTAAGCAAGGTGTTCAAACAAGTTACTGATATAACTATTGAGAGGTACTTCATTAAATTAAAAGTAGAGAAGGCCAAGGAACTTTTGATACTGAATGAAATGGATATTAACGAAATAGCCTGGTTACTGGGATATAGTTCATCTCAGAATTTTAGCACGCACTTTAAGAGAGAAACTGAAAAAACGCCCGGCGAGTACAAGAAAGAACCGATACCTGAAAGAATTCATCTTCCTAACCTAATTCCAGAGAATTTAAAACAATTACAGTCATTAAGCTAAACAAAAAATAGCTGTGTTAAAACTATATTTATATCTCATCTAAAATTAACAATCATATCATTAAGATATAGAAATCATGGAAAAAAGCATTTTTTATTTGCATAGACATTAGTAGTCCTTACCGCGTTCTGCTCATGAATTTGGCCAAACGAAAGAAGCCACAACAAATGCGGAAAAATATTTATCAACCAATTTTATTATCAACAATTTAAAAACAAAAGATTATGACACATTACGGCGATTTTTGGGGAATGCACTTGTTATGGTGGTTATTCTGGATCATCATGCTAGTATGGATTTTTGCCACACCATGGGATATTCCCGGACAGCGAACTCGTAAAGACACCCCATTGGATATTTTAAAGAAAAGGTTGGCCAGGGGCGAAATTCAGAAAGAAGAATACGAAGAAAACAAAAAAATTATCGAACAAAGTTAATTATCTAAAAAACAAGACCATGACTCGTAAAGAAATAAAAAATTGCGTGGATGCATGTATAGCGTGCGCAACCACCTGTACCGATTGCGCCATCTCCTGCCTGCACGAAAAAGAGATTAAACACCTTACCAAATGCATCATACTCGATTGGGAATGTGCAGCAATCTGCAAGGCAGCAGCGAAATTAATGAGTATGGAAAGTGCGTATTCAAAAGAACTTTGCCAACTGTGCGCTACCATTTGTAATGCCTGTGCAGACGAATGTGAAAAACATGCATCAATGGGAATGGAAGATTGTAAAGCGTGCGCAGAAGCCTGCAGGGCATGTGCCAAAGAAACGATGGGGATTTACGAAAAGTTGGAAGCGCAGGATCAAGAAACAAAAGGCCAACGCTGGTTAGTTACTGAGGATGAGTGTGCAATTGTTTCTGAGGTTACGGCAGAATTAATAAGTCTAAAAAGCGCCTACGCCATGCAGATTTCAGAAATAAACGAAAAAATTTGTACCGCGGCGGCCGAGGATTTACAAAGCCATGCGGCTATGGAAATGGAACATTGTAATGCCTGTGCATCGGTAGCAAATGAGGTACATGAGGAACTGAAAAAGCAGGATAAAGCAGAGGAAGACTTCACAGTTTTAAATGAGGATGAATCGCAAAAAAATAGTAAAGAACATTCTGCTGCTTTATTGGCCGCGTCCGTTTGGAGGAGTCCCTCTCGACACGCAACTCCTCATTCGAATTATGATGTGAGGGGAAGACGAAGCCCTTTTGCAAATACAGACACTTTTTATTCTTTATGAACAGAATGACGGAGGATAAATGGTAGCTCATAGTACTTGCCTGAGTCTAAAATTATCATAAGCCTACTAACTAAGCAAATTTGAGTATTAATACCTAAAAAAATGAACAAACACACCCTCTGGATGATAATTGGCTGCGGCCTACCCTTATTACTGATTTTTTTTGCACCTGCATTAGGTTTAGGATCCGGTGTTTCCCTCTTTATTTTTATAGCACTTATGTTCGCTTGTCATCTGCTCATGCCTATGCATCATCATGAAGACCATGAAGATGTGGATAAACAAAATACATAAACACTAAAAAAAGAAAATCATGAACTCCACCATTAATGTCAAAAAATTTGGCCTAGCTGTTGGCCTTACCGTATCTCTACTCTATTTGGGCTGTATGCTGGTTATGGTAACAATAGGGCATGCCGGCTCCGTGCAATTTTTTAACAATCTACTGCATGGTCTAGATGTTTCAACAATTCTTAGAATGAATGTTCCTTTATGGGAGGCAGGCATTGGCCTGGTAAAAACATTTATTCTTGGCTGGTTGGTGGGAGCCTGCATTGCAGGTTTTTATAATATGTCAATAAAAAAATAGCTTGAAATGGATAGACGTAAATTTTTAGCGACCGGAGCAGTAAGTACTGCCGCATGAATGGAGTCAAAAAACAAGATTAAATTAAATCGGGCAACAGCGATACTGAAGAACGGGCAACAGCGTATCTGAAAATAATTTTAAAAATAATAAAAATGAAAATGAAAAAAACAATTACCACAGTATTTGCCTCGATGCTGATGCTGGCACTATCTCTTACAACAAGTAATTCTTTCGCACAAACTAAAACGAAGGCTGCAATGATGAAGGATCATTGTATGATGAAAGACGGCAAAATGATGGTAATGAAAGATGGCAAAACAATGCCAATGAAAAAGGATATGACCATGAAAAATGGAACAATGGTTATGACTAATGGCGAGTGTACCATGAAAGATGGTAAAAAGATGACGATGAAAGAAGGCGATTGTATGGAAATGAGTGGCAAAATGGGTAAATGTTCTATGATGAATATGGGTACGAAAAGCAAAAAAACGGAAAAACCCATGAAAGAATCGATGAAAATGTAAAGGAACAAACTAAACAAATGTTTAAACATTTGAATCATCATTCAAAACCGCCGAATACTCGAAATGTTCACTTGTTTTGATAATGGAAAAATCAATTAAAAGAAAATATAAAACATTAGTAACAATTAAAAAGAAAAATCATGGAAAATTCAATCAAGCACACGTATCACATTGGTGGTATGAGTTGTGGTGGATGCGTTGCATCAGTTAAAAATAGATTATCGGCTGCGCCCGGTGTAACATCTGTAACCGTTGATCTGGGAAAAAAGCAAGCAGAAATCACGTCTTCTGTGGCGATCAATGCAGAGACACTTCAGAATGCATTTACGAATACGCATTACACCATTTCAGAACTTAACGCAGCTTAATTAAAAATCCTGTCACGTTCAAAAAATTGTCTATTCAGTTTTAGGGTTTAATTCACCCAATTCTTGCGTTGAATAAAAAACAATTCCTTTTTACTACCTCGTACCCCGGATCGAGGTAGTTTAATTGATAATCGGGCTACAGCGAAACTGTAGAGCAGTTTTAATTTTAAAAAAATGTATATGTATAATGGTTACCACTTTGGAGGCATGAACCTTATATGGTGGTTTATTTGGATGATATTGATATTCTGGATTTTTGCAACACCTTATAATATTCCCGGACAGCGGAAAAAGAAAGATACTCCGCTCGAAATTTTGCAGAGACGTTTCGCTTCAGGAGAGATAACAAAGGACGAGTACCTGAATTTAAAAGAGACATTGGCTGAGGACTCTATCCAGATTAATACACAGTAATGAGCTGACCGAAAATATTTCGGGCAAAGTACGATTGTTGAAACACATGAAAGATCACAAATTGAACTTGCTAAGTAACTTTTACCCATAAAAAAATTACAATCATGACAGACATAACCATCAACATCAACACTGGTTCAGAGAATAGTGAGCCGAAGATTACAGCTACAACAGACAATGCTAAAACCGCTGTTCCAAGCGCAGAATTATCAGTAAAAGAGGAAACTCCGAAAGTAGCAGCAAAGGAAGAAATCACTTCGGAAACCGAGGTTTCAAAGGATGAATCTATAAAGAAAGAAAATCCGAAAAAAATGGACATTGCGGACGAGGAGCAAGCAAAAACCGAGGTTGAAAAATAGGCTTTTGGGATAAGATATTTCAGAGTGAAGTATCTTATCTTAAAAAAGGGTTCAGAACAGAATGTAAATAGATAACATCCAAAACCATGGCAAAAATCACTATCAA
This sequence comes from Pedobacter sp. UYP30, assembly GCF_040547165.1. NCBI lineage: Bacteria > Pseudomonadati > Bacteroidota > Sphingobacteriia > Sphingobacteriales > Sphingobacteriaceae > Pedobacter > Pedobacter sp. UYP30. The sequence continues at coordinate 249,348 of NZ_JBEPPD010000005.1, forward strand.
TATCAACACAGACGGCGATGAGCCAAAGGTTACCACTTCGACGGATAATACTGATGCCGACACCCCTAAAGTTGAGCCGTCAAAAGAAGAAACCCCGATAGAGCAACCGGAAGAAGAAAAGAAAGAAGAAACTTCTTCGGCAAAAGAACCTAATCAGGATGAATCTTCAGAGAAAGATGACCCGAAGAAAATGGACATGACCAAAGAGGAACATTCAAAAATGGATCATGATGCCATTCCCATGGGTATGGCAGGGCATGACCATCATAAAATGATGATAGCCGATTTTAAAAAGCGATTTTGGGTATGTGTAATTATTACCATACCCATTCTTGTTTTCTCACCAATGATTCAGAATTTTGTTGGGTATAATTTTTTATTGCCAGCAAATCCATATATCCTTCTGGCACTTTCATCTTTTGTTTATTTCTGGGGTGGATGGCCATTTCTTAAAGGTTTTTGGAGCGAAGTAAAAAAAGCGTCGCCAGGGATGATGACATTGATTGCGATGGCCATTTCCGTAGCTTATTTCTACAGTGCAGCTACGGTATTTGGATTGCCCGGAGTTGATTTTTTCTGGGAATTGGGTACGCTGATCGTAATTATGTTACTGGGGCATTGGATTGAAATGAAATCTGTACTTGGTGCTTCTAAAGCTTTGCAGTTACTGGTAAGCATGATGCCAGCAGAAGCGCATCGCGTAAAGGCCGACGGACAAGTGGAAGATGTAAAACTGGATGTGCTGGAGCAAAATGATGTGATTATGATTAAGCCGGGCGAAAAAGTTCCTGCTGATGGCATCATCATAGAAGGTAGCAGCCATCTGAACGAAGCTATGCTAACCGGCGAATCCAAACCTGTAAAAAAAGAGACTGAAAACAAAGTAATTGGCGGCTCCATCAACGGTAATGGTTCGCTTAAAGTAAAAGTAGAACATACAGGAAAAGACAGCTATCTAAATAAAGTAATCAAATTGGTAGAAGATGCGCAGAAGTCAAAATCCAAGATGCAGAATCTATCTGACAGGGCTGCCAAATGGCTTACCTACATTGCGCTTGGGCTTGGTTTTGGTACCTTAGCGGTATGGTTGTTTCTAGGCTTTCCGTTTGTATTTGCACTAGAGCGCATGGTTACCGTAATGGTAATTGCCTGTCCTCATGCATTGGGTTTGGCGATCCCATTGGTGGTTGCTATTTCTACTGCAGTATCTGCCCAAAACGGACTTTTAATTAGAAACCGCACTGCCTTTGAAGACTCAAGAAAAATAACGACGCTTTTATTTGATAAAACGGGCACGCTTACCAAGGGCGATTTTGGAGTTACCCGCATTGTATCCCTCGATAAACAATTCTCAGAAGATGAATTGTTGCGGCTTACGGTGGCGCTGGAACAAAGTTCAGAGCATCCGATTGCTGTTGGGATTGTTCGTAAAGCAAAAGATCAAAAGATTACGACTCCCAAGGCCGAAAAATTTAATGCCATAACGGGTAAAGGTGTGGAAGCAAGTGTAGAAGGAAAGGATATAAAAGTAGTTAGCCCCGGTTATTTAAAAGATAAAAGCATTGCCGTTCCCGAAGGTGCCTATAGCAGCGAGGCAGAAACGGTGGTATTTATTATTATTAACGAAAAGCTTGCTGGGTACATCGCTTTGGCGGACGAAATAAGACCCGAAAGCGCTGAAGCCATAAAAGTGTTTAAAAAGAATGGCATAAAAGTATTAATGGCAACTGGTGATAATGATAAAGTAGCAAAAGCAGTAAGCGACCAATTAGGCTTAGATGGCTATTTTGCAGAAGTGCTTCCCGACCAAAAAGTGAAAATTGTAAAGGATCTACAGGACAAAGGCGAGTTTGTTGCCATGACTGGCGATGGTGTAAATGATGCACCTGCACTTGCACAATCAAACGTAGGCATAGCGATAGGGTCTGGTACAGATGTGGCCGCTGAAACAGCAGACATTATTTTGGTAAATAGTAATCCAAATGATATTGCTAAACTTATTCTTTTCGGTAAAGCCACGTACAATAAGATGATACAAAATTTAATTTGGGCAACTGCTTATAACGTGGTTGCAATACCATTAGCCGCAGGTGTTTTGTACAAGGCCGGCTTTGTCTTAGGACCAGCAGTTGGTGCGGTATTTATGAGTCTGAGCACGATTATAGTAGCGGTTAATGCGCAACTGCTCAGAAAGAAGATAGGCAATAAATAATATTGAAGAAAGCGCCTTGAAATTTGATTTTTTTTGAATTAAACCAACACTTAAAAATGCAATCTTCAACAAACATAACAACACTATTTCTCGACATTGGCGAAGTGCTGCTAACGAACGGGTGGGGTCATGAATCGCGGCAACTTGCAGCAGAAAAATTCCATCTGGATTATACGGATTTCAACACCAGACATGCTATTGCGTTCGCAACTTATGAAATAGGGAAACTTACCGTAGATGAGTATTTAGACATTGCTGTTTTTAATAAACCAAGAGATTTTTCAAAAGATGAATTCCGGCAATTTATGTTTACGCAATCAAAGCCATACCCGGAAATGATCGAATTAATGAAGATGCTAAAAAAACAATACGGTTTAAAGATTATTGCGGTAAGCAATGAAGCGAGGGAATTGAATACCTATAGGATAGACGAATTTGGATTGGCAGACTTTATCGATTTTTTTGTGTCCTCCACTTATGTGCACATACGCAAGCCCGATAAGAACATTTTTAAACTGGCACTTGATATGGCGTATGTAAAGCCGGATGAAGTGCTTTACATAGATGACACGGGGGTTTTTATAACCATTGCTAAAAGCATGGGTATAAATGGCATTTGGCATGTAAACTATGAAACAACCTGTAAAAAATTACAATCATTAGGTTTTAAGACTACATTATGAAAACGTTAAAAACACATATTCTGGTAGTCAACGGCGGCTCGTCTAGCATCAAGTTCGCTGTGTACCACCGCGATAAAAAATTAAAGAACATCCTTTCTGGGCAACTAAACAGAATCGGATTGAAGAATCCTGAATTTACTGTTACCAATAACCACACCGACGAAAAGAGTAAAATCAAAATAGAAGCAACAAATTTCAACGAAGCTACACGGGTCTTCATTGAATGGTTGAAAGACCAAGAATATTTTGAAGAGATCAGCTGTATCGGCCATCGCATTGTTCACGGCATGGAGCATTCCCGTCCAGAAATTATTGATGATAATTTATTGGAGGAACTGCATAAAATAGTTGAATTTGATCCAGATCATCTTCCGGCGGAAATTGAAATGATAAAATTGTTTAAAGAACAGTTTCCACAGTTGATGCAAATTGCCTGCTTTGATACCTCCTTTCACACAACCATACCCCAGTATGCAAAGACTTTTGCCATACCCAAAAAGTACTATACCGAAGGCATTAAGAGATATGGATTCCACGGTCTTTCATACAGTTATTTATTGCATGAGTTAAAAAAGAAAAGTAAAACCGAAGCTAAGGGGAAAATAATCCTTGCACATCTGGGAAACGGAGCGAGCGTTGCGGCCATTAAGAAAGGCAAATCCATAGATACCAGCATGGGGTTTACACCTGCAGGAGGTATAGTTATGAGTACAAGAAGTGGTGATTTAGATCCTGGTGTGGCCGGGTACTTAATGCGAAAGGGTCTTAATGCAGAAAAATTTAATGATTTGATCAACCATCAATCTGGTTTGCTCGGCATCTCGGGCTATAGTTCTGACATGGAGGATTTACTTGAACAGGAGAAAGAAAATAAAGATGCTGCCCTGGCCATACAAATATTTTGTTATCAAATAAACAAATACATCGGCGCATATACCGCAAGTTTGGGTGGACTTGATGTATTGATTTTTTCTGGTGGTATTGGAGAGAATGCACCCGTAATACGGTCGCGTATCTGTAAAGGCTTTAATTATTTGGGAATCAAAATAGACGAAAGAAAAAATAAAAAGAATAAAACAATCATCTCAACAAAAAACAGCGCGGTAAAGGTATATGTAATACCTACTGATGAGGAGATAGTGATTGCTAAAAACACAAAGAAACTTTACATAAATACTCAAGTCAAAACATCTTAAAAATTTTAAGTTATGGAAATACAAACTATTGAAACAGACAAAGAACAGTTATCCCCCGAACTTCTAAATAAAATAAATGCTTATTGGCGGGCTGCCAATTACCTCTCAGTGGGTCAGATTTATTTACATGAGAACCCGCTATTAAGAGAGCCGCTGAAACCGGAAAATATCAAGAACATGCTGCTTGGGCATTGGGGCACTACGCCCGGACAAAATTTTATTTATGTGCCCTCAACCGCATCATAAAGAAATATGATCTGGACATGATCTACATTTCTGGCCCAGGCCACGGAGGACCCGCAATTGTTGGTAATGTTTATCTCGAAGGAACGTATAGTGAGGTGTATCCAGATATCAGCCGAGATGAAGAAGGGCTAAAGAAATTATTTACGCAATTTTCTTTCCCGGGTGGAATACCAAGCCACGTTTCCCCCGAATGTCCGGGTTCTATCCATGAGGGCGGTGAATTGGGTTATTCCCTCAGCCATGCTTTTGGGGCAGTTTTTGATAATCCCGGTTTAATTGTGGGTTGCGTAGTTGGCGATGGCGAAGCAGAAACAGGCCCGTTGGCCACCGCATGGCACTCCAATAAATTTCTAAATCCTATTACCGATGGAGTGGTGCTGCCCATTCTGCATTTGAATGGCTACAAAATTGCCAATCCAACGGTTTTAGCCCGCATCAGTATCGAAGAATTGGATCAACTATTTAGAGGTTATGGCTGGAAGCCTTATCTAATAGAAGGCGATGATCCCATGGAAATGCATCAAAAAATGGCGCAATTGATGGATAAAGTGGTCGAGGAGATAAAAGCCATTAAAAAGAATGCAATTGAGAACGGCGATGTTAAACGTCCTATTTGGCCAATGATTATTTTAAAGTCGCCCAAGGGTTGGACGGGTCCAAAATATGTGAACGGTTTAAAGATAGAAGGTAATTTTCGTGCCCACCAGGTACCGATAACAGACCCTGCCACAAATCCTGAACATCTAAAGCAATTAGAAGAATGGCTTAAAAGTTATAAACCCGAAGAACTCTTTGATGAAAATGGACGGTTCAATGCTGACCTCGCTGAGCTAGCTCCAAAAGGTAAGCATCGAATGGGCGACAATCCACATTCCAATGGAGGCTTGTTGCTTCACAACCTTCGTATGCCCGATTTTCGCGATTACGGAAATAATTTAAAAATCCGTGGAGAAATAGGGCCGGGCGATACGCTGGCTTTAGGTGCATTTATGAGGGACATAATAAGATTAAATGCAGATAAAAGAAACTTTCGTGTTTTTGGCCCTGATGAAACGTTGTCAAACAAGCTGAATGCCGTGTTCGAAGCGACCAACCGCCAGTGGGAAGCACCGATAATCGATGCAGATGAATTTTTGGAAAAAGACGGCCGCGTAATGGAAATGTTGAGCGAACACCAGTGTGAAGGCTGGCTGGAAGGGTATCTTTTAACAGGAAGACATGGATTGTTCAATTGCTATGAAGCGTTTATCCATATCATAGATTCGATGTTTAACCAGCATGCCAAGTGGCTGGAGGTAACATCAAAACTCCCTTGGCGAAGAAAAATCGCTTCACTCAATATTTTGCTGGCCTCACATGTATGGCGGCAGGATCATAATGGCTTCACCCACCAAGATCCAGGGTTTCTTGATGTAGTAATGAATAAAAAGGCATCTGTTGTGCGTGTGTATCTGCCACCAGATGCCAATTGCCTCGTGTCGGTCATGGATCACTGTTTTCGCAGCAGGCACTACGTAAACGTGATAGTGGCAGGCAAGCATCCTGCACCGCAATGGCTTTCTATGGAAGAAGCAGTAATCCATTGCACCAAGGGAATCGGAATATGGAGATGGGCAAGCAGTGATGAAAACGAAGAACCCGATGTGGTGATGGCCTGTGCCGGCGATGTGCCAACGCTTGAGACCTTGGCAGCGGTATCCATATTAAGGGAAAAATTGCCAGATCTGAAAGTTCGCGTGGTAAATGTAGTTGACCTTATGAAACTGCAGCCCGAAATAGAACATCCACACGGTTTAAGCGATGCAAATTTTGACACCTTGTTTACTAAGAACAAACCGGTAATTTTTGCATTTCATGGTTATCCATGGCTTATCCACAGACTAACTTACAGGCGCACCAATCACAGCAACATCCATGTGCGGGGCTATAAGGAGGAAGGCACCATCACCACCGCTTTTGATATGACGGTACTAAACCAGTTAGACCGTTTTGACCTTGTGCAAGATGTGATAGACAGGTTGCCGCAGTTAAAAGATAAAACAGCTTATCTAAAACAAGAGATGCAGGATAAGCTTATCGAACATAAATATTATATTCGGAAGAATGGGTTGGACATGCCTGAAATAAGAGATTGGAGCTGGAAAAACTAACATCATGGACAAACAAATATTAAAAGATACCATTGTGCAACTCTTTGCTGGTAGCAAAGGGTTGCTTGCAATGGATGAAAGCACAAGCACCAGTAATAAGCGTTTTGCATTCGAAGGCATTCCGCAAACAGTCGAGATGCGGCGCAAATACCGTGAACTGATTGTTACCACGCCCGGCTTGAACGAAAGCATTGGGGGTGCAATCTTGTATGATGAAACTATTCGTCAGCAAACAAAAGACGGGATTCCTTTTACAGACGTATTGATTGAGGCTGGAATTATTCCGGGAATCAAGGTTGATATGGGGGCTAAATTGATGGCTGGTTTTTCTGATGAGAAAGTGACAGAAGGATTGGACGGATTAAGGGAGCGACTACAAGAGTATAGAAAGTTGGGTGCAAGGTTTGCAAAATGGCGGGCTGTAATTTCCATAGGCGATGGCGCCCCAACTACTGGCGCTATTGAGGCGAATATTCATGCCTTAGCCAGGTATGCTGCTTTATGCCAAGAGGCTGATATTGTACCAATTGTAGAACCAGAAGTATTGATGAACGGTAGCCATGATTTGGAGCACTGCTATGCAATAACCGCACAGGTTTTGAAAACACTCTTTTATCAATTCTCCGTTTACAAAATCTATTTGGAAGGAATGATACTAAAGCCTAATATGATCATTGCAGGAATAGAAAGCATTGTGCAAAATAGCGTTGACGAGGTAGCTGAAGCCACGGTAAACTGTTTACTGGAATCAGTTCCAGCTGCTGTTCCTGCTATTGCATTTTTATCGGGCGGACAGTCACCAGAAGATGCGACGGCACATTTGAATGCGATACATACAAAATTTAAGAATCGCTTACCGTGGATAGTTAGCTTTTCTTTTGGAAGGGCCATTCAGCAACCCGCGTTGGATAAATGGAAAGGCGAAGAGGCGAATGTGGAACAAGCACAAAGATTATTATATCTTAGGACTAAATGTGACTTAGCTGCAAGACGTGGAGAATATGATGCTTCTATGGAGAAGCAGTTAATTGAATAGCATTTTTCTTAATGTACAATTATAAACATGGCCAATACAAAAGACAATAAGCTTTCCTTAATAGGTTCTATATCTCTGGGTACAGGTGTAATGATTGGTGCGGGAATATTTGTTCTCATGGGACAAATAGCCGAGTTGGTAGGCGATCTATTCCCAATTGCTTTTATTGCCGGTGCGGTTGTGGTAGGTTTCAGTTCGTATTCTTACGTAAAGTTTTCCAATGCTTTTCCATCTTCGGGGGGTGTGGTAAAGTTCTTGAGTAAAGCGTATGGCCCGGGAACAACCACAGGTGTTTTTTCTTTGTTGATGTATGTGTCCATGGTGGTTTCAGAAAGTTTGGTGGCTGGCACTTTTGGCGCCTACACACTTAGGTTGTTCCCAGATAATTTTGCCGTTTATGCGTCTGTTCTTGGCATTATACTTTTGGTAACTGCCTACATCATAAATATTTTAGGGAATAAAGTTATCGGTGCAACAGGCACTTTCACCGCAATTATTAAGGTAGGTGGGATTGCAGTACTCGCTATTGCCGGTTTAATTGTATCTGGATTTGCAGATATTTCAGGAAAATATATCCCTCAAAACACCGATGCATTGCCGCAGGGATTTGCTTTTATGGCTGCATTGGCTCTGGCAATTCTTGCCTACAAAGGCTTCACAACAATTACAAACCAAGGTGGAGATATCGAAAATCCCCATAAAAATCTTGGGAAATCCATAATTCTTTCCATCCTTATCTGTACCCTAATTTATGTAGCTCTGGCACTTGCTGTTGCAGGAGGCTTAAGCATTCCAGAAATAATTAAAGCAAAAGACTATGCCTTGGCAGCAGCAGCAAAACCTATTTTTGGAGATTGGGGTTCTTGGATTACGATAGCATTAGCTATTGTTGCAACGTTTTCAGGCGTTGTCGCCAGTGTTTTTTCAGCATCGCGCCTGTTGGGAATGTTAAGTAGCATGAAGCAAGTACCATCGTTAAAAAAGATGGGCAACATTAAAAACCCGGCCCTTATATTTACAGTGGCGCTCGCTATTTTACTCACTCTACTATTCGATTTAACAAGGATTGCATCCATCGGAGCTATTTTTTACTTGGTTATGGATATTGCAATCCACTGGGGGCTTTTCCCTCACCTAAAAAAAGAAGTCAAATTTCAACCTATCATTCCATTAATAGCCATCGTATTGGATATTGCAGTGCTTTTTGCCTTCCTTTATTTAAAATACATAAGCGATCCATTGGTGCTTATTGTGGCAGCAATTGGGATAATTTTAATAATTATTGCGGAACGTCTTTTTATGTTTTCGCATACAGACGATGAGGGAAATATGCCGATGGAAATGGAAACCATGGGTTAATAAAACCCAGCACCAGAGGACAATTAACGAGGGTATTTGGTCAAAAAACGATACCTTTAAATCAACCTTAAAAGGTAAGGCCAAAATTGAAAAAAATGAAACTACACATAAAACACATGGTCTGCAGCCGATGTACAATGGCCGTAAAAACCATATTAGATGAACACCAAATTACACCGATAACTCTTGAGTTGGGTGAAGTGGAGACTGAAGAAAATTTAGATGAGCAACAGCTTTTAGCGCTTAACGTCTCGTTAAAAAAGATTGGCTTCGAACTGATAGATGACCGGAAAAGCAGAATCATCGAAAAGATAAAAACCATTATAATCAACCAAATACATCACTCCGAAACCCTTGTCCAAACAACACTTTCAAAGCTTATTTCAGACCATCTAAATGCCGACTATAACCATTTGAGCAATATTTTCTCAGAAGCTGAGGGGATTACGATAGAAAAATATTTTATCAACCAACGGGTAGAAAAGGCCAAGGAACTGATTGTTTATGATGAACTATCCCTTTCTCAAATTGCTTACCAACTCGGCTACAGCAATGTCGCGCATCTTTCAAATCAATTTAAAAAGGTAACTGGGTTAACGCCTTCTTTTTACAAATCGTTAAAAAATAGAAAAAGAACAAATATCGACGATTTGTAAATCATGCAAATCATACACAGAATTAGATAACATTTTCCGTTAGAGGATAGGTAATTTTGTATCAAACGATATGGAACATACCTATAAAATTACCGGAATGAGCTGCAACGGCTGTCGAACTTCGGCAGAGAAAGCACTAAACAATATAAATGGCGTTTCTGCTGAAGTAACTTTAGATCCGCCCAGAGCGGTGGTTAAAATGAAGGAACATGTGCCGATAGAAAAACTTCAAGAAGCGCTTAATGTGGCCGGGCATTATACCATCGCTCCGCACGATGCAGAAAACACAAAATCTTGTTGTTCATCCCACGATAAGCCTCAACCAGCTAAACCAAAAAATAATCAGGCAGAGAAAAATGCTTCCGGAGTATTTTATTGCCCTATGCACTGTGAAGGAGATAAAACTTACGACAAAGCCGGCAGTTGTCCTGTATGTGGAATGGATTTGGTTCAGGCACCTTCAGCTAAAAAAGCTACGAAATATACTTGCCCAATGCACCCCGAAATTGTAAGGGACGAGCCAGGAGCTTGCCCTATCTGTGGGATGGATTTGGTGCCGATGGAGCCAGATGTGGATGAGGAAGACCAAGCCTATACAAATTTACTTCGTAAACTAAAAATTGCCATTGCTTTTACACTGCCGATATTTTTAATTGCAATGTCGGATATGATTCCAAACAATCCTTTGTATAAATTGATGGATTTGAGGTATTGGAATTGGGTAGAATTTGCCTTATCCATTCCGGTTGTTTTTTATGCGGCATGGATGTTTTTTGAGCGTGCTTGGCGTTCGGTGATTACTTGGAACCTAAATATGTTTACTCTAGTTGGAATAGGTTCTGGCATAGCTTGGATATTTAGCCTAGTCGCTCTATTGTTTCCTGGATTATTTCCCGATGAATTTAAAACCCATTCTGGCACCGTTTATGTCTATTTTGAAGCAGCAACTGTTATTTTGACACTGGTTTTATTAGGGCAGGTGATGGAAGCAAGAGCGCATGGCAAAACCAATAGCGCCATTAAAGAACTGCTAAAACTCGCGCCAAATAAAGCAATTAAAATTATCGACGGACAAGAAAAAGAAGTTTCTATCGATGATATACACGAAGGCGATTTATTGCGCGTAAAACCTGGCGATAAAATTCCAGTTGACGGAAGCATCCATGAAGGTCAGGCGGTTATAGATGAGTCGATGATTTCTGGCGAACCTATTCCATTAGAGAAGAAAAAAGGCGATGCGGTAAAAGCTGGAACTATTAACGGCAACAAATCTTTTGTTATGGTTACCGAGAAAATCGGTTCAGAGACTTTGCTTTCGCAGATTATCGAGATGGTAAATTCTGCAAGTCGTTCCAAAGCACCCATCCAAAAAGTTGCCGATAAAATTTCTGGGTATTTTGTGCCGATTGTAGTGGGGATTTCAATTTTAACCTTTATTATTTGGGCAATCTATGGACCAGAACCATCTTACGTTTACGCACTTGTAAATGCAATTGCCGTGTTAATTATTGCGTGTCCGTGTGCATTAGGCTTAGCTACGCCAATGTCTGTTATGGTTGGCGTTGGCAAAGGGGCGCAAAATGGCATTCTTATAAAAAATGCAGAGTCGTTAGAAAGCATGGATAAAATGGATGTAGTTGTTATTGATAAAACAGGAACGGTTACCGAGGGAAAACCATCTGTAGAAAAAATTATCTCTGTCGATAAAAATTATTCGGAGGATGACATTTTAGAGAAAATCATCTCACTTAATAAAAATAGCGAGCATCCATTGGCGCAAGCAACATTGAAATATGGAGAAGAGAAAAACATAAAAATTAATGCCGTAGAAGATTTTGAAGCAGTTACCGGAAAAGGAGTTATTGGCAAGTTAGATGGAGCGGCGTTGGCGCTTGGAAACGCCAAATTGATGGAGCAAGTAGGGGCAGAAATTGATGCCGATTTGAGCCAAAAAGTAAGCGCCGAGCAAAAGCAAGGCAAAACAGTTTCTTATTTATCGGTTGGTAAAAAAGCTGTTGGCTTTGTGGTTATTTCTGATAAGATAAAAGCATCTAGCAAAGAAGCCATCCAACGATTACAAGCGGAAGGGTTGGAAGTAATTATGTTTACTGGCGATAACGAAGATACCGCTAAAGCAGTGAGCGAAACCCTCGGCTTAAATGGATACAAAGCCCAAATGCTGCCTGAAGATAAGCAGGAAGAAATTAAAAAACTGCAAGCTCAAGGCAAAAAAGTGGCTATGGCTGGTGACGGGATTAATGATGCACCGGCACTTTCTCAGGCAGATATTGGCATAGCAATGGGCACCGGAACAGATGTGGCGATAGAAAGCGCAGCAATCACTTTGGTTAAAGGCGATTTGAACGGTATCGCAAAAGCGAAAATGTTAAGCCATAAAGTGATGAGCAACATCAGACAGAACCTTTGGTTTGCGCTCGGCTATAACGTCATCGGTATCCCAATTGCTGCAGGTGTACTTTACCCGATATTTGGGTTGTTACTTTCCCCAATGATTGCTGCATTGGCCATGAGTTTTAGTTCGGTATCTGTTATTTTAAATGCGTTAAGGTTGAGGAATGCGAAGATAGATTAAAGGTACTAGGCATTAGGTTTTGGGCAAGCCGCTAAACTGCAAGATATTTAGGGCTTGCTATTGCCATCTCGGTAAAACACAATCCTAGCATCGATTGCTACAGTAGAACCGAGCCAAAATGATGACTTCGATAATACAACATCCATAAAGAAGACTAAAAAGAAGATTGCTTCGTGCCTCGCAAGGACGATTTTATGGTCGTCTGGAGGCACCTGCCACTCTCCAAAAAATCTATTTTATTGCGTAGATGGCGGAGGTATTTTTGTTCCCCAACTAGTATTTGGCGTGCTGCCCATGGTAAAGATTAAGCTACCGCCCTTCATCAATTCATCGCGATATAGCCAACAATTATCTAATGGTTTTCCGTTAAACGATGCGGATTGCACATACATGTTCTCTTTTGAATTATTTTTGGCCTCGATGGTCAATATTTTTTTGTTACCTAAGGTAATTTTGGCCTCATCAAATAAGGGGCTACCAATCTCAATAATTGGGCGCATATCTGTTAGCCCCTTCACATCAAACAAGCCCAATGCATTCATTACATACCAAGAACCTAACTGCCCTTGGTCTTCATCTTGCCCATAACCATAACCGTGTATGGGCTCGGTTCCATAAAACTCTTCGCCAATACGCCTTGTCCATTTTTGCGTTAACCAGGGTTTGCCAGAAAAATTAAACAACCAGCTGACGTGCAAATTAGGCTGGTTACCGTGGTTATAAATAGAATTTACGCCGGCAAAAGCATCAATGGTTTTTCCACCGCCAAATCCCAATTTTTCTGACACGGTAAAAATGCTATCAAGCCGCTTATTAAAATTGTCTTTGCCAATTGCGTTGATTAGTCCGGCCGGATTTTGAGGCACATAAAAAGTGTACTGTACAGCATTGCCCTCTTGAAATCCTCGCCAAGGCTGGTAGGGATCAAAATCTTTGATGAATTTTCCATCAACTGTTTTTGGCTGGATTAGATTATTCTGCGGATTAAAAAGGTATCTCCATCCATTAGAATATTTGATAAACTTGGTATAATCGTCTGTTTTGCCTAATGCCTTTGCCATTTGCGCAGCAGCAAAAGCACTATAACTATACTCCAACGTGTGCGAACCAGAAAAATTAGACCCGAGAGAATCGGTTTCTAACGCTCGCCCGGCTCCATCTATAAATGGTACGTAGCCATACTTTAAAAATGCCTTTGTATCTAACTTGCCCGAACCAGTTGGCCGATCTCTATAATTTAACTCATTTGCTTTCACTACTTCATAAGCTAAATCAACATCGTAATTTCGGATTCCAGAGTTGTAAGCACCAACTATTGCAAGGCCAACAAAGTTTGTACCTACACCAGATGCAAATTCGCTATTGGCAACGCCATCGCTAAACCACCCCTTGTCTTTATATAATTGCAATTGCGTGTTTACAAAACTGCCATACCACTCTGGATATGAAAGCGACCACAATTGAGTTATGTTCCAAAAAGCACCCCAAATAGCATCGGTATTGATAAATTCTGCTTTAAGGTTTTTATCTGTTTGTGCTGGCAACTGCCCGATTAAGCCCTTGTGTTTTGGATAAGCGCCGTTAACATCGCTGGCTATGCCCCTACCCAGCAGCCCATGGAAAAGCCCGGTATAAAACTTGGTTTTATTCTGTTCATTTGCACCTTTTACTGCGATTTTCCCCAGTTGCTCTTTCCAAGTTTGCTGTGCGTTTCTACGGGCCTGCTCAAACGTTAAGCCGGTTGCTTCTGTATCAAAATTTAGCTTAGCGTTGGCTATGGAGGTGTAGGAAAGTCCTGTCTTAACTTCAATAATTTCGCTATCATCTGTTTGATAATTCAATACCAGCCCAGCTCCCTTGCCATTTGCGGCAGTTGTGTTTTGCTGAATATTTTTCCCAACAAACGCGGTAACAGTTTCGGGTTTTTTACTTAATTCGCCGTAGATATACATATTTACCGTTCCATCTGGATCGTCTGTTTTAACATATTTTGGATAAGTATTTACAAAACCCTCAAAATGGGTATCATCGATCATTTTTATAGAGGCATCGGTAACTCCCCCACTTTCGCCCTGTGTATGGCCAATATCGAGGATAATGTGCGATTGATTGTTCTTTGGGAATGTATATCTCTGGAAGCCAACTCTTTTGGTTGCGGTAAGTTCTGCAGTGATATGATAATCATCTAACAAAACTTTATAATACCCCGGTTCTGCCACTTGGTTCTTACGGTCGAATTTAGATCGGTAGCCACTTGCCGGCTTTTCGAGTTCGCCTGGATTAACTTTAAGTGCTCCCGTAGTTGGCATATAACTTACACCGCCTACTTGCCATTCGTGGAAATGCACAAAACCTTCTATAGAATTTTGCCGAGTGTCATATCCAACCGTCTCCCAACCAGAGGCATTGCCGTAATGTCCATTGGTGGATGGGGCAAGTTTTGCCATGCCATAAGGCACTGCGGCGGGCGTATAAAAAAACCAACGACTGTGCGCTGTGCCAATAGTAGGATCAACGTATTTTAAAACACTTTCCTTCTTAATACCGCAACTTGCCAGCATCAAAGCAATTAAAGTCATACTCGCCCCAAACTTAATTCTCATAGTATGTAGTTATAATTGCGGCAGCCCGCGCTTTTATTTTTTCTGTCGTTGAAAGTTCTAAATATTTGCACTATCGCACACTTTAATGCAACGGCATATTCTCATTAATACTTTCTTTATCTTTCGATTCCAAGCCTTTTCCCTTCCAATACTGTTCGATGTGTTCTAAAGACTGCCCTTTAGTTTCGGGCAGTAATTTGTAAACCACAATAAAAGCTACTACGCAAAAGAAAGAGAACACCCAAAATGTTCCGGCGCTGCCAAATCCTTTTAACATAATTGGCGTTAATTGCCCAACAATCGTATCGGCAACCCACATCGTCATAATGCTAATGGCCAAAGCTCTTCCTCTAATTGCGCTCGGAAATATTTCTGATGCCACTACAAATTTTAATGGGCCAATGGAAAATGCGAAACATGCCAAAAATCCCAATACGCAAACTAAGAGCCAAATGCTAGTTGTTGCGCCGGTTATAAAGCAAATTCCTGTAAGAAATAAAGTAATCGCTGCACCAGCCGTTCCCCATAAATATAACGGCCTACGACCCCAACTGTCAACTTTCCAAATGGCAATGAGTGTAAACAACATATTTGCAAAACCAAAAATAATCTGACTTAGTAAAGAATTACTGAGAGATACGCCTGCATTACTTAAAATTGTTGGGCCGTAATAAATGATGGCGTTAATGCCGCTGAACTGAGAAAATAGTGGAAGCAGAATCCCAATCAACAATGCTTTACGCATACCTGGTGCAAATAATTCTTTATAGGAACCTTCCTTTTGTGGTGTCAACTCTGTGGATGCTATCTCGGCATCAGCCCCCGAAATTCTACTGATAATGTCTCTTCCCTCCGCCACGCGTCCGTTTTGGATCAGCCATCTAGGGCTTTCTGGCACAACGAATAATCCGATAAGGAAAAACAACGCAGGAATTGCTCCAACTCCAAACATTACCCGCCATATTTCATGTTGAAAAAGACTGCCGCTGGTAAAGTCTGTGGCATAATGTACCAACGCGGCATTGCTAAGGTAAGCCACAAGAATTCCAAAAGTTAGCGCAAATTGATAGAAAGTTACCAGTCTTCCTCTAATTTTTGCGGGTGCAATTTCTGAAATATAAAGCGGCACAACATTAGATGCAATACCAATTCCAATGCCGCCTAAAAGTCTTGAAAAAATTACTTAAGACAAGCTTGGCAAAAATGCACAACCAAGCGCCGAAATAAAAAATAATGTTGCGGAAAGCAATAGCGGCTTTTTTCTCCCCATCCTATCGCTTAATTCTCCAGAAAGTGCTACACCGATGATACAGCCAACCAAAGCTATCGAAACAAACAATCCTTCTTGAGCCGGTGAAAAAGAAAATTGCTTTTCTACAAAAGGTAACACACCAGAAATTACCGCCATATCAAAACCGAACAAGAAGCCGCCTAGAGAAGCGACCAAGGTGACGATTTTGAGATTAATTTTTTTGCCTTTCATGATATTTGATATTTGGTTGATGTTTAAGCGAAGAAATAAATATACTCGTTTAGTTTTTTTTCGCCGATAATTGTAATGATTTATTAAAAAACCTCGTTTGGTTAAGTTCGTTTATTGTCAGTCTAAGCTTCCCGAATGGTCGGGACAAGTAGTCGAAGACATCCAGAAATCGAAAATATTTAAAAGTTATTGTCCCTCAACTGGCTACCATTGCCGTTTTTACATAAGTCACTTACTGTAATTAAATTATATCTCATCTTTATTTGCTCGTTCCTTCAATCATATAAAAAATGGCCACCAACTCTTCCTTACGTTCTCCTAGCCGGAGGGGCGTCTTACTTTTTTTTTTGATAAAAAAGTAACAAAAAATCAAGGCTGACACCTCTTTGTGTAAAAATTCGCCAAGCTGTTTTACATCGATGGTTCGAGGCCTTTCCCTAGGCTTTTTCCCTTGCAAGGCTGCGAATCCTCTTTATAGCTACAAAGTGTCCGGCTTCTGCAAGCAGCTTTAGGCGTTTTTTCCTCCAAACAGCTGCTAGGCCGATTCCACCAGGCTGGCCATAGCCAATTTAGCACAAAACGTCATTTACATTGATTTATATGAAATGTATTAAACCATAGGATGACGCCATTTCTTTATCTTTTTTCC